>NZ_JBFMKP010000037.1:0-48281 GCF_040786235.1 Aquimarina discodermiae | reverse complement strand
TAGATTTAACCGAAGAAATCACAGAGTATCAATACTCGATAAAATAGTAGAGCGAT
Organism: Aquimarina discodermiae; assembly: GCF_040786235.1. Classification (NCBI taxonomy): domain Bacteria; kingdom Pseudomonadati; phylum Bacteroidota; class Flavobacteriia; order Flavobacteriales; family Flavobacteriaceae; genus Aquimarina; species Aquimarina discodermiae. The sequence continues at coordinate 48,225 of NZ_JBFMKP010000037.1, read as the reverse complement.
GTGTAATGCATCAGCCTGTTACTATCAAACAAGTAAAAACCATTGCGAACTAAATGGGTAACCCTAAAAAATAATAAAAAATAACACAATTATTATTGGTTGTTAGGTAAATAATTCGTTAATTTGCACCCTGTTTTGAAATAACACCAAAATTAAGAAGAGATGTCAAGAGTTTGCGAGCTTACAGGTAAAAAAGCAATGGTGGGGAATAATGTTTCTCATGCAATGAATAAAACAAAACGTAAATTCAATGCGAATTTAATTAAAAAACGTTTTTATATTCCAGAAGAAGATCGTTGGGTAACACTTAAAGTGTCTACATCTGCGTTAAAAAATATAAATAAAAACGGAATCTCTGCTGTTTTAAAAGAAGCAAGAGCAAAAGGTTTTTTAAGTAAATAATCTCCTTTTAAAAGATACATAATAATGGCAAAGAAAGGCAACAGAGTACAGGTAATATTAGAATGTACAGAGCATAAAGCTTCTGGTAAACCGGGTACATCAAGATATATTACAACAAAGAACAAAAAGAATACTCCGGATAGAATAGAGATTAAGAAATTTAATCCTATTCTTAAGAAGATGACTGTTCATAAAGAAATAAAATAATTAGACATGGCAAAGAAATCAGTAGCATCGTTACAGACAGGATCAAAAAGATTAACAAAAGCCATCAAAATGGTTAAATCTCCAAAAACAGGAGCATATACTTTTGTTGAATCTATTATGGCACCAGAAGCAGTAAACGACTTTTTAAAGAAAAAGTAGTTTTTCTTATATAAAATTTAAAAAGTAGCCGTTTCAATTCTATTGGAATGGCTCTTTCTTTTTATATTTAACCAATACAATTTCTGTTGTAAGTTTTTTAATTTTTTAGTATATCGAATAATACAGATGGGGATTTTTAAAAAAATATTTTCTTCAGAGAAAAAAGAAACACTTGATAAAGGGTTAGAGAAGTCTAAGGCAAGTTTCTTTACAAAATTAAGTAAAGCAGTAGCCGGTAAGTCTAAAGTAGATGACAATGTACTTGATGACCTGGAAGAAATATTGGTTACCAGTGATGTTGGAGTGAAAACAACAATTCGAATTATAGAGCGAATTGAAAATCGAGTAGCAAAAGACAAATATCTTGGTACAGATGAGCTAAATCAAATCTTACGAGAAGAAATAGCAGGATTACTTTCAGAAACAAATACAGGTGAAGCTACAGACTTTGAGGTGCCTTCAAGCAAAAAACCGTATGTTTTGATGGTAGTAGGAGTGAATGGGGTTGGTAAGACCACTACCATAGGTAAATTAGCTCATCAATTTAAGAATAAAGGATTAAAAGTGGTATTGGGAGCTGCTGATACTTTTAGAGCTGCAGCGATTGATCAATTACAGGTTTGGGCGGATAGAGTAGATGTTCCTATTGTAAAACAGGATATGGGAAGTGACCCAGCTTCTGTAGCATTCGATACTTTGCAATCTGGAGTTAATCAGGATGCCGATGTTATTATTATTGATACGGCAGGTAGGTTGCATAATAAAGTTAATTTGATGAACGAATTAACCAAAGTAAAGCGGGTTATGCAAAAAGTAATTCCTGATGCTCCTCATGATGTATTGTTAGTTTTGGATGGTTCTACGGGTCAAAATGCTTTTGAACAAGCTAAACAATTTACCGCTGCAACAGAGGTTACCTCTTTGGCAGTTACAAAGTTAGATGGTACTGCAAAAGGCGGTGTGGTTATCGGAATTAGTGATCAATTTAAGATTCCTGTAAAATATATAGGTGTAGGAGAAGGAATAGAGGATTTACAAGTATTTAATAAATACGAGTTTGTAGATTCCTTCTTTAAATAAGATACCAGTAAGGATCAAAAGTTCATTACTGAACTTCTTATTATTGTTTGTTATATCTTTCAAAGTTTATTCTAGAGTTATTTTTTAACTTTTCTTATAAATAGAAGAGTATTATATCTATACTTAGGTTAATCCTTGTATCTTTGCACACCCTTATCCAAAAGATATGAGAACAAAGACATTAAAGAAGAATAAAATCAATGTTGTTACATTAGGTTGTAGCAAAAATGTATATGATAGTGAAGTCCTCATGGGACAATTACGTGCCAATAACAAAGAGGTAGTTCATGAAGAAGAAGGGAACATCGTTGTTATAAATACATGTGGTTTTATTGCTAATGCTAAAGAAGAATCTGTAAATACTATCTTAGAGTATGTGCATAAGAAAGAAGAAGGAGAAGTAGATAAGGTTTTTGTTACCGGTTGCTTATCAGAACGATACAAGCCTGATTTGGAAGAAGAAATTCCTGATGTGGATCAGTATTTCGGAACGACCGAGTTGCCAGGTCTTTTAAAAGCGTTGGGAGCAGATTATAAGCATGAATTGATAGGAGAAAGATTAACAACCACTCCCAAAAATTATGCATATCTTAAAATAGCCGAAGGATGTGATCGGCCATGTTCCTTTTGTGCAATACCTTTAATGAGGGGAAAACATAAGTCTACCCCGATAGAAGAATTAGTCGTCGAAGCAGAAAAATTAGCAGCGGATGGAGTTAAAGAGCTGGTTTTGATAGCACAAGATCTTACCTATTATGGCTTAGACCTCTATAAAGAAAGAAAACTTGCCGATTTGCTTAAGGAATTGGTTAAAGTAGAAGGAATAGAATGGATTCGATTACACTACGCGTTTCCTACTGGTTTTCCTATGGAAGTGCTTAAGGTAATGAAAGAAGAGCCTAAAGTATGTAATTATATTGATATCCCATTACAACATATTGCAGACCCTGTATTAAAATCGATGCGTCGGGGAACTACCAAAGCAAAAACTACAAAGCTTTTAAAAGAGTTTAGAGAGGCGGTTCCCGAAATGGCCATTAGAACAACCTTAATAGTAGGATACCCAGGAGAAACACAAGAAGATTTTGAGACTTTAAGAGATTGGGTCAAAGAAATGCGCTTCGAACGTTTAGGGTGCTTTACATATTCTCATGAAGAAAATACACATGCCTTTAGCCTAGAAGACGATGTTCCTGAAGAAGTAAAGATGGAACGCGCTAATAAGATTATGGAAATTCAATCACAAATTTCATGGGAGTTAAATCAGCAAAAAATAGGGCAAGAATTTAGAATTGTTGTAGACCGTAAAGAAGGAAATTATTTTATTGGCCGTACAGAGTTTGATTCTCCAGATGTAGATAATGAAGTTCTAATAGATGCTTCTAAATATTATCTAAAAACAGGAGATTTTGCAACCGTAAAGATTTATGAGGCAGAAGATTTTGATTTGTATGGTGAAGTGATTTAGCAATTTTTTACTCAATTGGTGGACAGTTGAATTATTGTTCTTAAAAATCATCACAGAATTTTTAAGTTTTTTTTGTAAAAAACATCTAGGCACTTCTTTTAGATGCTTTATTGCTAAAGATTAATGTATTCGAACAAGTTTTTAGAATCGAAAGCTAATTCATTTGTTTTTTTAGGAATACTTGGTTTACATTTGCTACAGAAAAAAGTAAGTAATTTTAGGTTAGTATCTAGTATGTTACATTAAGATATTTCCTATAAAACACACCCTAAAATAATATAGTAATGAAAAAAATGCTTTTGCTAATAATTGTAGCTATTGCTTGTATTTCTTGTAGTAAAGAAGATGAAATAAAGAATCCAGACCCTTTTATTGATGGTATGAACCTTAATCTTTCGAGTTCTGGTTTTGTTGAAGAAGCATTAGCTTATAAATTAGATCTTTATAAGTCTAAAGAAGATTGGCAAAGTAAAAAAAATGTACTGTTTAGTAAAACAATTAAGTTTGGAGAGAATGTAAAGATACCAGCTGGTGTTATTGATGGAGAAAAAAGATATTTTATAGAATTGGAGAGCCAGGATGGAAGGTTTACGAATTGGTCTCCTGATAATGTAGAGTTACCAGCGTATTTTGAAGATCCTCAAAATAGAACCACCATAAATGAATTACCAGGATTGTATGTAGAAGTTGTTATGTTTGAAAAAATATATACAATGATGCCTGGGGTTTATGAATTTGTGAGTGCGACACCTATATTTGATGAGAATGTCGAAAAAGCCTGGGAGGGAATAGAACCAATGACAATCGAGTTTAAACGGGATTTCACTGTTGTAATCACAGATATGGTAAATGGAAAGCAAGAAATAGAACAAACCAGTATGCTGAAATATGAAGAGTTACCAGAAACTTTTAAAGATGAGAAGTATTCGATACCTTCAAGCCATATTTTTAAAGATAAAGATATTTTTAACCCTGTAGGAGGAGGATTAGGATATTTTGGTTCATTTTTGCAAGGTAATTTTTATGTAGATAGAGGGTTGCGACAAATAGATTATAAGTTGAAACAAGATTAACTAGATAAGAGAATCATAAAAACACTTTAGGATATTTAGTTGAAACTAATTATAAAAAGCCGTAAGGTGGGTTTAAATAACAAAAGCTCCAAAATCAAACTTGATTTTGGAGCTTTTTTTTAAAATTTAAGAGTTTTATTGGATTATGAAACGTTTGCTATGATTTTTGGTTTGTAAGGTATATATACCTGATTCTAAATTTTTAAGATTAATTTGGATAGTAAATGTTCCTTGCTGAATAGTTTGTCCAAGCGTGTTAATAATTGTATATCTTTTGATTTCTAGTGTGTTTGTTTGTATGTTTAGATAGCCATTGGTAACTGGGTTTGGATGTATGATCAAGCGATTTTCTTCAGGAAGTTGTTTTTCACTTTGTGTTGCAAAAAGAGAATTTCTTGAGTTGGTACCACACGCACCTAGATTCGTCCAACCGGTAGCAGTTCTTTCATATAGATTTCCTTGATAGGTTACTTTGTCGCCAGTTTGATACGTTTGTGAAGAACTCCACGCTGCTATACCTTCACAAATATCATTTGTTCCTGTGCCACCCGCTTGTATGGTTACCGTATAATCTTCTACCTCTCCAAAATTGAATGATCCACAAGGAGATGGTGCTGTATTGTAACGCATAATGACTCTCATTCTGGTAGCTCCATTAGTTGCTGTATTGGGGACTGTAAATGATCCGCTTACCGATGCGTTTTGAGTACGAGACTGTGTCCATACTTGTTCTCCGGCATCTTCAAAATCACCATTCTGATTGTAATCTATCCATGCACCATATGCTTCATTGAACGTTGAACCGGTCCAGGTTGGAGTAACGGTAATAGTATTGGATACCCCTTTAGATAAGCTGGTAGAGATAGAGGTATGGTCGGTATAGCCATTTCCAACTACAGAAGAATTATTTATTGACCCTAATTGAACCCTGCCAATATACTCTTCAGATGCGTCGTTACCTTGAGCTGAACAATAGTTTAATTGAGTGGTTGTAGTGGTAAAGTTGATAGAGTTACTATAGTTAGAAGTACTGCCATCAGAACATTTACTTCTTACTTGTGCCTCATAGACTGTAGCAGCTGTTAATCCTGTGATTGTACTCGATGTATTATTTACAGAAATTGTAGTCCAATTACTGGTTCCTGTTTGGCGATATCTAAGATCATAGGTGGCTTCAGATACATTATCCCAGATTATATTGGCAGAACTGGTGTTTACTCCAGAAGGTGTTATTCCGGTAGGTACAGTAGCAGTACATATCGAAGTATTGTTTGTCACACCGGTTACGATCAAAGAAAATTTTTGACTACCTCCTGTTAAAGTTCCTTTGTGAGTAACAGTAATGGTATAGGTTCCTGATGCATTTATAACATCAATTCTTTCAAATGGATCGACGTTATTGTCGCCAGTACCATTTGTCGTAATGCTAGTCAGTTTGTGTGGTTGATACGTTGTATTTCCTTTAGTTATTCTAAGGTCAAGGTCATTTACAAGTATAGAGTTTTTTGAGTTTAAAGCAGTTACTACGGTTCCAGGCCTGTCTGTCCATGAAATAGAGGCTAGTAACGGAGAGGTTCCATCAGAATCAACAGTAATAATATAGTTTTGGTTATTGTTAAGGGTTAACTCTTCAATTTTTGAAGAATTGTCTTTGTTGGTTATGGTTTCGGCTGCGAATTTACCATTCAATAGCCCCCATCCGGTGGCAGCATCTGGTCCCGGGGTTTCCATATCATCAGCAGTGTGAAGAGCTAAGCCTTTTAGTGTAGCCGCCTTCATGAAATTTCCATTTAAGTTATTGTAATGTTGCTGTAATAATAATAGGGTTCCAGCTACGTTGGGAGAAGCCATAGATGTACCCGACATATAGATGTAATTGTCGTCACTTGTTTCTCCTGTTGAGAGTAGAATTGCACCATTACCAGCAATATCTGGTTTAATGCGATATTCATCTGAAGGACCTCGACTACTTCCTTTCCAGATAGAAACAGAATTTAATGACCCATCATTATCGATTGTTGCATCTAAGGCATTAGCCACAACCAAATTATTTTTGACAAGAGCTTTTCCTTTTAGTTGATCATAGGATGAGTTTCCATCTAGTGGTTGTGCATTATACGTAGTGATTTGTCCGTCGTTCCCAGCACCAACTACCATGAGATAAAATGGGGCATTAAACATAATCTCATCCCATTTTTTCGACTCTTCAATATAGGCACCGAACCATTGATCTGGTATTCGACTACCGGCAAGGCTATAGGAGTGATTAGAGATTAACATTCCATTGGCAGCCTCAGCGGCTACTTCGGCAATATCATCTGTCCATTTATACCCTTTGACTCTTGCTTGGGGAGCCATTCCTTTTGCGCTAGGATTAACACCAGATGCAGCGATGATTCCAGAAACATGAGCGGCATGGTCGTTTAATTGTATTCCTCCCGTTTCTGTATTAGCGTCTTCTATACTTACTCTATTGGTTGCTCCAGGCCCATCGTATTCTTGATGTGTTATTCTGGCATGTCCAGCATCCCATACATGAGCTATCATGTTTTGCCCATTTAAATTTAGTCCCAAAGCCCCTCCCGAATGAAGGTAATTAGTTCTTGTTGATTTGGCGGCATCGGTATTAAGTGTAGTAAAATAAATGGGTTCTTTATTTGGACCTAATCTTTGAAGTTCAGAATATCCTCCATTAGAAGATTTAATTTTAATTTTCCATCCGTTTTTTTTTGCTGCGTCAAATGCTTCTTTTCTTTGAATTTGGGATTTTTCATAGCTTTCTTTTTGCAACTTTATAAGTTTTGCTTGTTTATTTTGAAGTATGATTCTTGATTTTTGAACTGGTGTTTGCCCAAAAGTGAGAAAATGAAAAAATAAAAGTAAAAAAAGAACAAAAGAGTTTGAATTCTGTAGGTTGCTTAACAGCTTACCCGATAGTAATATCAGGGGCGCATAATTGTTTTTCATAATTGTTGAGTTGAGTTTGTATTAAATTTTGATTATCAGTTAAATAATCATTGATAAAGTTGTTTAAATAATCTCGATTATCCTTTAAGAAAACGTTAAAGAAATTTGTTTTAACAAAACCATAATAAAATAATCGATTAAAAGCATGGTTTGTTGTATTTAATCTGATAACCTAAGTTTGGTTGCTACACATTTGTAGGACAACTAATCACATTTTACGATTAGGTCCAGCTAATACTTAGATTAACCTAAATACATACCTCTTAACTTGACCTGTCCTAAGTTTATCGAAGGGCTTGAGGAGACAGACAAAGAGCGAATTAAAAACTGTGAATTTTTTTAATAGCAAATCTCTTTGCACTACTTGCGGAATAATCCTCACATCAATAATTGGCTTTACATCATTTGTGGAACAATTTTCATGTCAACAATTACAACAATTTTTCGCTAGATTGATGGTAGCTATTGTTCTGTTTTATAAAGAAAATATATAGTATAAAAAGAATGTGATTATATGCGAAATTTTTATTTGAAAATTGTATACTATAAAAGTTAGTACTCAAAACTTGTTTTAAAATAACTTCAACTCATCTAAATTTAACTCTAATTAACCGGAAAACCTTTATCCTTCATTAAAGCTTCAATTTTAGCATCACGTCCTCTAAATTTTTGATAGGCTTCTGCAGGATCCATAGCATTACGTGGTGCAAAGAGGTATTTTACTAATTTTGCAGATACATCTTTATCATAAAACCCGTCAGGCGCTTCTGCAAATGCTTCAGCAGCGTCAGAAGTAAGCACATCTGCCCACATATATCCATAATATGCTGTAGCATAACCTTCGCCAGAGAACACGTGTCCAAAATGAGGTGTACGATGCCTCATTACTAATTCTCTAGGCATTTTTAAAGAATCAAGTGTTTCTTTTTCAAAAGTATCCATATTGATGTTTGCTGGATCTGCCAGGTGTAGTTTCATATCTATTAATGCCGAAGCAAGGTATTCTGTAGTAGCAAATCCCTGATTAAAAGTAGCAGCTTTTTTTATTTTTTCGACAAGTTCCTTTGGTATCGGTTTTCCTGTTTTATAATGAACCAAATAATTGTTGATAACCTTGTCTGTAGAGAGCCAACGTTCTAATAGTTGTGATTGAAATTCGGTATAATCACGTACACCGCCATTAAGAGTAGGGTACCTTACTTCTGAAGAAAGGAAATGTAACGCATGGCCAAATTCATGAAAAAATGTGGTAGCGTCATCCCATGAAATAAGAGTTGCTTCTCCTGGAGCTGGTTTTACAAAATTAGAATTGTTGGATGCCAACACCGTTTTTTTACCATCAAATGTTGTGTGACCTCTATAGGTGTTTGCCCAAGCTCCTGATCGTTTTCCCGTTCTGGAAAATGGATCCAGATACCACAAGCCGATATGCTCGGCAGTAGTTTTGTGTGTTACTTCCCAAACTTTTACATCTTCGTGAAATACGGGTACAGTACCTTGTTTGATTGGAGTAAAAGCATAATCAAATAATTCTCCAGCAACAAAGAACATAGCTTCTCTCAACTTGTCTAATTGTAAGTAGTTTTTAACTTCGTCAGAGTCCAAATCGTATTTTTGTTTTCGTACTTTTTCTGCATAGTATCGATAATCCCATGGCTCAATGGTTAGGTTATCTCCATTGGTGTTTGCAATATTTTGCATGTCTGTTACCTCTTCTTTCACGCGTGCAATAGCGGCAGGCCATACTGCATTCATTAACTTTAGAGCGTTTTCTGGGTTTTTGGCCATACGATTTTGTAAACGCCAATTAGCAAAATTATCATACCCTAGCAACGAGACACGTTCTTTTCTTAATTTTAAAATTTCTATAATAATTTGATTATTATCCTTATCATCTCCGTTATCACCTCTTGAATAATAGGTAGTCCATACTTTTTTACGCAATTCTCGTTCATCAGAATAAGTTAAAAAAGGATTCATTGAAGATCTTGTATTAGTGATGGCATATTTTCCTTCTTGCCCTCTTTCTTTTGCAGCTGTGGCATATGCTTTTATTAATGATTCTGATAAACCGCTTAATTGCTCCTTGGTAAGGTAAGTGACGTATTCTTCTTCATCTGCCAAAACATTGTTAGAGAAACGAGTGTAAAGTTCTGATAATTCTTTATTTATTTTGGCGTAACGTTTCTTTTTCTCAGAGTTTAGTTCTGCACCATTCATAGCAAAAGATTCATATGTTAATAGGGTAACACGTTGTTGATCTGGTGCTAGAGGAGTTGTTAATGAGTTGTTGTATACTGTTTTTATACGTTGAAAAAGTTGTTCGTTTTGAGATATTTTAGAAGTAAACTCTGATATTTTAGGAGCCATTTCTTTTTGAATTTCTCTAAACTCTGGTGAGGACATATTACTGCTTAGAATCCCGTAGTAAGCAAAAACTCTATTTAAATCTTTTCCTGATTTTTCTAGTGCAACCATTGTGTTTTCAAAAGTAGGAGATGCCGAGTTACTTGTAATCTCATCTATTTCAGCAAGTTTGAGTTTCATTCCTTTTTCTAATGCGGGTTTTACATCAGAAATACTCATCTTATCAAAAGCAGGAATACCACCATAAGGCCCCGTCCATTCTAATAATAAAATATTGGAGGTCTTGAGTGGCTCTGTATTGGTTTTCACGATTTCTTTTTTTTGATTGCAACTAATATAAAGTAGAACAACGGATAAAGTTATCACTTTAAAAATTAGTTTTGGTTGTGAGTGAATCATGATCATTAATTTTTTAATTTCTAAATATTGTTGTTGGTTAGAAATATAGCGTTTACAAAGAATAGTTTTCCATTCTCCCAAAAGGACCTAAAAAGCGGATTGTCTACCATATAAATTACACTTCCATTCCCCATGTTTACTTCACCAAATACGAGTGAATTGTTTAAGCCTTTTAATGCATTTTTTCCAGCAAAACCGGATACATTCTGTTGTTTCTCGATATATGCTATATTGTACCCATGTGTCAAAAATTTAAAAGAATCATTTCCTAGTTTTAGACTAAAATAAGTATCCTTATAGCCGAAAGCCATAGGATGAGAAGCATCAATTTTGGTTTTAAATATACTTCCGGTTATAAGATCTTTTACGCTTTCGCGTTCCCTTTGATCATAAGGAATAAGGTTGCCAATAGAATCATTTTCCTTCGTTTCAACAGTGTTTTTACTAAGATCGAATCCTTTTTTATCAAGAAAAGTATTAACAGCATTCGAGATAGCAATTATTTTTCCTCCATTACGAATCCATTTTTGTAATGATCTTAAAGTTTCTTCATCAATGTAGTTTGTGTAATCTCCATTAGGAAGAATAAGTACATCAAAATTAGTAAGATCAGTTCTTTTAAAGTAGTCAGTGTCTATGGATACAATTGGGAATTTAAGTTGTTGTTCAAAAAAGTGCCATATTTCACCATAACTTAATGAAGATGTATAGTTACCTTTTAGTACAGCAATTCTCTTATTTTGTATCAATTTTACTTCTGGAGACCCAAAATCGATTCCGTTGTTAGAAAAACTTGTAGTAGCGATATGTAATTTTCTATGATGTTTATTGGCAATATCCACAACTGTTTTGTTGTAACTAGGGTCGTTTCGATTATCACTTTTGGTAATGATTAAGCTACCTTTTTTAAAAAGCTTAGAATTGTTGCTAAAATCCTTTTCACTATATCGAACTTTGATTTTGTGTTTTAAGAGGTCAGCCATAAATGCCGCATCATTTATACTAGTCCATTTGGCAATATATCCTGCTCCTTCTGGATTAGTCTCGTTTTCTAATAAAACAGCTTCTTTTTTATAGTCATAAGGAACCAATGAAGTTGACGCAATAGCGTCTAAACCATAAGTATGTGGAATTCCCCAAGCAGTAATATCATAAGTAAGAGGATCGGTTAATTTGGTGTTGGGTTCAAAAAGAACTTTTACCATATTGCCTTTGGGTTGGTTGGTGTTTACAACAAGTGCGCCGTATGAATTAATACTCCCCTGTTTATTTGTTTTAAAATTAAAACCTGATATTTTTTGAGTTTTTGTAAAACCATACTCTATACCATGTAAGTCTAATAGGTTAGCTAGCGCATTAATTTTGTCGGCTTCCCCATTAAGAACATAACTTTTATATTTTAGATTTGGGTTGATAAAGAACTTTTTAAATTCAGAATTTAATTTCTTAGCATTTTTTGAAGATATTTCGACAGTAGAAAGGCCTGTGGTGGTATGATGTAAAACACGATCTTTTAAAGTTAATACAAAACCTTCATTAGTTTTGATACCTAGTCCGGCTCTGCCATGTCCTGCTTGCTCGTAAGTCATTCCGATAGCTCCCATAAATGTAGGGTATGTATCTCCATAACTTGGGTATAGTAGATCAAAGCGTTCTCTGGTAAAAAACAACCATCCTTCTTTATCAAAATAACGAGCATGATTTTTGCCTATTTGTGTTTGGAATTCTCGTTGCCACGAAGTGATAATTTCATGAAATGGCTCTGCTGCAGGAGCAAAATAATAAGGTTCATTAATGCCTTGTTCATGAAAATCAACATGGATATGAGGCATCCAGTGATTATAAATTTTAATACGTTCTCTGGATTCGACCTGGGTTGCCCATGCCCAATCGCGATTCAGGTCAAATAAATAATGATTAGGCCTTCCTCCTGGCCATGGTTCGTGATGCTCTGTTGCAGATGGAATAACTTGAAAAGGAGTTGCCTTAACCTGGTTGTACCAATTTGCATACCGATCCCTACCATCTGGATTCATACAAGGATCAATAATCACAATAGTATTGGTAAGCCACTCTTTTTTTTGGGTTATTAACTCATAAATTGTTTGCATGGCAGCCTCTGTACTAGAAGCTTCATTACCATGTACATTATAGCTTAGCCATACAATAGCAGTTTCGGGAGAAGCAATACCTTCTTCTATTCCGATGTTTTTTAAATTGTTTAACCGTATGGTTTCGATATTCTTTATATTATCTTCAGAAGATACAATAGCATAGGTTAGGGGTCTTCGTTCATTTGTTTTTCCATAGGTTTGATAAGTAACCATGTTAGAATTTTTAGCTACATGATTAAAATACTCTACCACATCGGCATGTCTTGTGTATTGCTCTCCAATATCATATCCTAAAAATTCTGAAGGCGAGCGAAGTTTATTTTGAGAAAAGCTTAAAAATGTGGTAATTAAAAAAAGTAACGATAAATGTTTTTTCATAGAATGAAGCAAGGATTGAAATTTAATAACGACTCATTTTTATATATTTTGAAAATGAGCAGACGTAAAATACCGAGTTAAATTTAGGATATTATCTGTATTAACTAAAATTTAGGATTTTGAATTGCAATCTGCCGTATATTTATCGATCAAAAAAAGATACTATATGCCTACTGACCGTATTCAGTTTAGAGATACAAATTACTTTTCACCTCTTATCTGTGATTATTTAGATCAAAAGAATGAACTACAATCTTTTTATAACCGATTTCCGACGTTAGAGAACTTTTTTGATCAAATCGAAGAAAAAAAAGCATCATTTTCAAAAGAACATAGAAACATACTTTTTGAAGCATTAATAAATCAATATAATGATTGTGCACTTTCTGAAGCTACAGGTACTCATATCGAACTTTTAAAAGATGAGAATACGTTTACGATCGTTACAGGGCATCAGTTAAACCTTTTTGCAGGGCCCTTATATTTTTTATATAAAATTATATCAACGATCAATCTTACAAAGACTTTAAAAGAAAAATATCCCGAATATAATTTTGTTCCTGTTTATTGGATGGCAACAGAAGATCATGATTTTGATGAGATTAATTATTTTAATCTTTATGGTAAAAAAGTACAGTGGAATCGTGTTGACGGTGGTGCTGTTGGAAAATTTGATACCAATGGTCTTGATAAAGTATTTGAAGCGTTTGCGTCTGAAATTGGGAATGGAAAAAATGCAGACCAACTGAAACAATTGTTTAGAGAATGCTATATTGAAAGCGCAAATTTGGCCTCTGCGACCAGAAAACTTGCTAATAAATTATTTGGAGAATATGGTTTGGTGATTGTTGATGGGGATGATCCTATGTTAAAAAAGCTATTTATTCCTTTCGCAGAAAAAGAATTGCGAGAGAAAGTATCGTATAATCAAGTAATAAAAACTTCTAAACAAATAGAGGAAGCCGGATATAAGGTTCAGGTAAATCCAAGAGAAATAAATTTGTTTTATATAACAGAGGGTGTACGAGAGCGGATTATAGAAAAAGAAGGAAGCTATTTTGTTAATAATACAGAAATAGTATGGAGTCAAAATGAAATCATGTCGTATTTGGCAGAAGCTCCAGAAAGATTTAGCCCTAATGTAATGATGCGTCCTTTGTACCAAGAAGTGATATTGCCAAACTTGTGTTATATAGGAGGTGGAGGAGAACTGGCATATTGGTTAGAGTTAAAAAAATATTTTGAGGAGGTAGAAGTGCCTTTTCCAATGTTGTTATTGCGCAACTCTGTATTGATTCAGACTCAGAAACAAACCGAAAAAATAAAAAAACTGAATATTACCAATAAAGAGTTGTTTTTAAAACAGCATGAGCTAATTAATAGAAAAGTACGTAAGATCTCGAATATTAATATTGATTTTGGTTTACAAAAAAAACATCTTAAAGAGCAATTTGAGGCAATGTATGAGTTGGCAAAACAAACCGATGAAACATTTTTTAATGCGGTAAAGGCTCAAGAGGTTAAACAGCTTAAAGGACTTGGTAATTTAGAAAAACGACTACTAAAAGCTCAAAAACGAAAACTAAAAGATCATGTACAGCGAGTAACTACTATTCAAAATGAATTATTTCCAAATTACAGTTTACAAGAGCGAAATAAGAATTTTTCAGAATTTTATTTAGAATACGGAGAAAACTTAATACCGATATTGTTAGAGTGTCTTGACCCATTGAAAGGAATGTTTCTAATATTGAAAACATAACAGGAACATCGGTTTTAAATATGAATGTAGCCTAAATATTTTTACTTATACCAATTCTTTTTTTATCCAATTCGGATCTTTAATCCATTTGGTGCTTTTTATCCAGCTTCCTTTAGCTTCATATTTTCTTTTGTAAGGATCGGTATGGTTCTTAATAAAATCGATAATAGATATTGTTAACCCTTCTTCCTTTTTTATTAAGGAGGTATCGGTAGAGTCTTGAAGAAAAATATGCAGAGGTTTTTTTTGTGTTGTATCGGTTAAGTGTATTCTCACAGGTTGAATTTTGTATTCTGTATTACTTGCAAAACATTGTATGTTAGAAATAAGGGCTATAACGAGTACGGTTTTAAGAATAGAATTTTTCATGATATGTTGGTTTTAAGAGGTTTATGGTGTAAAATTACAGTGATTGTATTGGTAAGAAGGATTTTTGTCGACGAAACGCAAAAAAGTATCGATTAGTTGTTAATTGCTTAAGATAGAGTGTTTTGTGTTTTTGTGAATAAGCAATTAGAGAAGTTTGTTATAGAAGAGATTAAAATGAAAATCACTCGATTGATATTTTAGAAAAAGAAGTAAAGCTTTTTAATTATAAATAGGATGTAAATAAATAAGTAAAAATTATCTCTTTTTAGATTTCAGGGTTATCAATTTAATTTTATTTTTGCCTATGCAAAACAACGTACTTATTTTAGATTTTGGGTCACAGTATACCCAGCTTATTGCAAGAAGAGTTAGAGAGCTAAATACCTATTGCGAAATACACCCGTATAATAAATTACCAGAAAACATATCAGACTTTAAAGCTGTTATCCTTTCGGGGTCTCCATTTTCTGTAAGAGCAGAAGATGCACCGCATCCTGATTTGTCAGAGATAAGAGGTAAAAAGCCACTTTTGGCAGTTTGTTATGGAGCACAATATCTGGCACATTTTAGTGGGGGAGAAGTAGCTCCATCGAATACGAGAGAATATGGTCGTGCAAATTTATCCTTTGTAAAAGAAGGAGAGCTGTTTTTTGATACGATATCAAAAGACTCACAAGTATGGATGAGTCATAGTGATACAATTAAGAAATTACCAACAGGTGCCATTAGATTGGCAAGTACAGGTGATGTTGAAAATGCAGCATATAAAATAGAAGATGAAGAGACTTATGCAATTCAATTTCATCCAGAAGTATATCACTCTACGGACGGAAAGAAATTATTAGAAAATTTTCTAATTAAAATTGCAGGAATTCAACCAGATTGGACTCCAGATTCTTTTGTAGATGCAACTGTAGCAGATCTTAAAGGAAAGCTAGGAGATGATAAAGTAGTATTAGGACTAAGTGGAGGAGTTGACTCTACTGTGGCTGCTATATTACTTCATAAGGCTATCGGGAAGAATTTGTACTGTATTTTTGTAAACAATGGATTACTTCGTAAAGATGAGTTTTCTTCTGTGCTAAAACAATATGAGGGCATGGGGCTTAATGTTAAGGGAGTAGATGCTTCGGCACGCTTTTTGGACGCTCTTGCAGGAGAAAGTGATCCAGAAGGAAAACGAAAAATTATTGGAAAAATATTTATCGAGGTATTTGATGATGAAGCTAATAAAATTGAAGGCGTAAAATGGTTAGGACAAGGTACAATTTATCCAGATGTGATAGAATCTATATCTGTAAACGGGCCTTCTGTAACTATTAAGTCACATCACAATGTTGGAGGGTTGCCGGATTTTATGAAATTAGAAGTAGTAGAACCATTACGAATGTTGTTTAAAGATGAGGTGCGTAGAGTAGGAGCTTCTATGGGGATTGACCCAGAATTATTAGGAAGACATCCTTTTCCTGGCCCAGGACTAGCTATTAGAATTTTAGGGGATATTACTCGTGAGAAAGTAGCTGTTTTGCAGGAAGTAGATGCTATATTTATTAATGGGTTAAAAGAAGCTGGACTTTATAACAAGGTGTGGCAAGCAGGGGCGATCCTATTGCCAGTACAAAGTGTTGGTGTAATGGGTGATGAACGTACTTATGAAAATTGTGTGGCACTTAGAGCAGTAGAAAGTACCGATGGAATGACCGCAGATTGGGTAAATCTCCCTTATGAGTTTCTGCAAAAAACCTCGAATGCAATAATAAATAGGGTAAAAGGCGTTAATAGAGTAGTATATGATATTAGTTCTAAGCCTCCTGCAACAATAGAATGGGAATAAATTAAAACACTTATTTTTTGTAGATAGGTAGTAAAAAATAAACCAAAGAAGTAAATGAAAAAGTTATTGTTAGTCTTTCTGATATTCTTCACTGCAAGTGTGACTTTTGCTCAACAGTATAAAAGTCATAAGGTGGTGAAAGGTGAAAATGTATATAGAATTGCTAAACGGTATAATACTACCGTAGAAGCTATATATAAAATTAATCCTACAGCAAAGGATGGTGTTTCTGAAGGAGAAATATTAGCAATACCTATAGTAAATAATCAGGAGTATAATACCCATATAGTAGAAAAAGGAGATACGGTTTATAGTCTTTCAAAGAAATATAATGTTACTACAGAGACAATTTACCTTCTTAATCCTGAGGCAGAAAAAGGACTTAACATAGGTCAAGTTCTTAATGTTGGGAAAATAAGGCAAAAAGATCAAGTTGCTATCGATGAAACTACTGATGCTGGAAAGGATAAGGTACTTGAAGATTTAAAAGTAGTACCTAAAGAACCTAAGATTATTCGTTTTATTTCTCATAAGGTAAAAAGAAAGGAAACATTGTATGGGATATCAAAGTTTTATAAAATTACGGTAGAGGATATCAAAAGAAATAATAAGAGATTGTACTCAGAGCAGATTAAAAAGAAGGATATTATTAGGATACCAGTGTATGCCGATGAACCTGTGGAAACTGTTACTGTTATAAAAGATAGCGTGGATTCGAGATTATCAACCACTACCAAGTATATTATAAAACCCAAAGACACCAAATATGGTATTGCCAGAAGACACGGTATTACTACTACAGAGTTAGAGCAACTCAATCCTAATATGAATCCTAATTTTCCTATAGGTAGTGAGATTGTTGTTCCAACCACTGTTTTTGTTTCGTTCGAAGAAGCTATTAAGCCTGGATTCGAATTGTATGAAGTTAAGCCCAAGGAAACTATTTTTCGTATTTTAAATCGTACTGGTATTTCTTCGGATTCATTATTTAAAATGAATCCTTATTTAAGAGATGGTTTAAAAGCGGGAATGGTGATTACTATTCCAAAAGATACTTTGGGGATACCATCAGAACTAAGTAAAGGGAAGTATGTTGATTTAAGAAAGAGTCTTTATAATTTCACTCCAAAAAAGATAGCGGTAATGTTACCATTTTGTTTAGATACTTTAAAGGTTGAAGCAATAAAGGAAACAGGAGAATATCTTAAAAATAAGAAAAACCTTAGGATTGTTTTAGATTTGTATAGTGGGATTTTAATTGCTGTAGATTCTGCAAAAGCAAATGGAGTAACAACAGATCTTACCGTTTACGATACGCAAAAGAGTAATAATAAAGAGTATATAACAGAATTGATAAACGAAAACAATTTTGACGAGACGGATGTTGTAATAGGTCCACTGTATCAAACGAATGCAGAAGTAGTTGCGGCAGAATTAAAAAAATATAATACGGCAGTATTTTCGCCAGCATCAAGAAGAGAGTTAAGTATGTATGATAACTTTTTTCAAACGAACCCTTCTAATGAAATGCTTCAAGAAAAAATAATATCCTTTGTAGAAAAAGATTCTACAGATAAGAATATTGTGATTATTGTGCAAAAAGGGAAAAAGCATGAGAAGATAAAGGAAAAATTAATAACCAAATTTCCTGAGGCCAAGATAGCTAAAATTGAAGAAGGTAATTATGTGTATGAAGTGAGATTAGCAAAGGTTTTAGATAAAAATAAACCAAATTGGGTTTTTCTTGAATCTGATGATGTAGCTATGATCGCTAATGTAATCCCTTTGCTTAATGCCAAGGCAGAGAGCCATAAGATTACTTTATTTACTACAGATAAAAATGGTGCTTTTGATGATGATAATATAAAAAATAATCACTTATCAAAATTACATTTACACTATCCATCGGTAGATAAGGAGTTTGATGCCGAAGAAGATGAAGATGGTAATAGTATAGTGAATGAAGAAACAAGTGCATTTGAAAAGAAGTATAAAAAAGAGTATGGTATATATCCAAATAATTGGGCTGTAAGAGGGTTCGATATTACGTACGATATTTTAATGCGATTGGGGACTGCCGATGACATATATCACGGTTCTTCTTTTGAAAGAACGACAGAGTATGTTGGAAACAAATTTAATTATTCGAAAAAAGAGCTTGGGGGTTATTATAATAAAGCAACTTATTTGATAAAATTCGAAGACGATTTAAAATTAACAGTAATCGAGGATTAAAGTTTTTTGAGACTGTTAATGAAGGTTTTGTAATTAGGTAAGACTATTTTTTTAAAATTTAAAGTGATTTTTATAGTTTTTTTCAAAAAGATGTAAATATTATAGATATCAATCAATTAAAAAAGATAAAATTTGTATATATTTGGATTTGTAATATTTTTCTCATTTTTTATAAGTTGATATTTTTTCTTGGCATTATAATTGAAGTAGAGAAAATACGAGGAAAACAAACATAAATTTGATTAGGTTATATTCAAAAAAATGTATATTTTAATTGATGTAATTTTATTAAATATTTAAGCAAGACTATTTTTAAAGAGCACGCACAATATTTGCCCCATATTGTCTCCTTGGCGCCTCAAAAATAGGTTAATACAACTTTTATTGGGCATAATTGTTTGCAATTATGAGTAAGTTTTTTACTATTATTTTATTTTTATTTTTTGCTGGCAATAATGGTTATGTAGGTAAATTCTCTTATACAGAGAGAAGTGAATTGGAATGGTCTGATTTTAGGGGAAGACCTAATGTGAAAAGTAACTTTGATGCTAGTGTAAATACCGGGATTACCTATCAGTGGTCGTATGGTAAGGATAAAGGAAGTATTGAATTAAATTATCAGGTAGATAGCTTTTGCTACCCGTCATTATCTTGGGTGAAAAAGGGACAAATGTCGGATGAATTACTTTCACATGAGCAATTACATTTTGATATCTCTGAGTTACATGCTAGGATCATGAGAAAAAGATTAAAGGATTATGTAGCTGGGAAAAACATTCGTAGAGATCTTAATAAAATGTATAAGTTGGTAGAAAGAATGCGAGTAAATATGCAAGAACGTTATGATGAAGAAACCGATCACTCCAGAAACAAAGAAGCACAAAAAAAGTGGGAGAAAAAAGTAGAAACGTTGATGTGGTATTACCGCGACTACGCTAATAAGCCCTCTTCTTAGTCTTCTTGTCACATGCAAATATTACCTAACAAAGATTTTCTAGTCAAATTAGCACATGCAAAAATGCCTTACGGTAAATATAAGGATAGATATCTTATAGATTTACCTGAGCCTTATGTGGTTTGGTATCATAATAAAGGTTTTCCTAAGGGAAAACTAGGTGATCAACTTCAAACTATTTACGAATTAAAAATAAATGGCCTAGAGTATTTGGTCAAAAATATAAGAAATATGTAAGATTGAGGTATGTCCCTCTAGTCTTTCAATAAAAAAACCGTTCAAATATGAACGGTTTTTTTTTGATATTTATTTGTCTATTACCTATATAGGTAAATGGTTTGATTTTATGCTTTTACTTTTTTTGGTTTTGCAGTTAAATCTATATCTACCTGATTTTTTGTAAGATCCTCGAATGTTTCTCTTTTACGAATTAAATGAGCTTCTCCGTTATGCCAAAGCACTTCTGCTGGGCGATAACGTGAATTGTAATTGCTGGCCATAGAAAAACAATAAGCTCCGGCATTTTTAAAAGCAACAATGTCACCTTCATTGATTTCAGAAATTCTTCTATTAGTGGCAAATGTATCAGTTTCACAAATATATCCTACCACAGAGTAAAAACGTTCTTTTCCTTTAGGGTTGGAAATGTTTATAATATCATGGTGCGAGTTGTAGAACATAGGGCGTATTAGGTGGTTAAAACCAGTATCGATTCCTGCAAATACCATAGATGTAGTTTGCTTTACTACATTCACATTAGCAAGAAAATACCCTGCTTCACTTACCAAAAATTTACCAGGTTCAAAACCAAGTGTAAGTTCTTTACCGTATTCTTTACAAAAGCTATTAAAACGCTTTGTTAGCTTTTCTCCAAATTCTTCAATATTGGTTTCTATGTCACCTGCTTTATAAGGTACTTTAAAGCCACTTCCAAAATCTATAAAATCAAGATTTTTAAAATTCTTGGCAGTCTCAAAAAGTATTTCACTGGCATGTAAGAATACTTCAACATCAAGAATATCACTTCCTGTATGCATGTGAACACCATTAATATGCATACCGGTATTTTCGACAATTCTTAAAATATGCGGTATCTGGTGTATGGATATTCCAAACTTACTGTCAATGTGCCCCACAGAAATTTTACGATTTCCTCCAGCCATTACATGTGGATTGATACGGATACATACAGGTACTTTTGGATGCTTCGTGCCAAATTGTTCTAAGATAGAAAGGTTGTCTATATTGATTTGTACTCCTAGTGCAGAAACTTCTTCGATTTCTTCTAAAGAAACCCCATTAGGAGTAAATACAATATCAGAAGGTTTAACTCCTGCTTTAATCCCTAGTTTTACCTCTTGTATAGAAACTGTGTCAAGACCAGCACCAAATGAATTTATTAACTTTAAAATAGCAAGATTTGATAATGCCTTAACTGCATAATTTAACTTTAACCGTTTTACCTGTTTAAAAGCATTTGTAAGACGATTGTATTGTGAACTAATTTTTGAAGAGTCGTATACATATACCGGACTCCCAAATTCTCTTGCAATTGCTAATAAATTTTCATTTTCCATTTTGGTATAAATTTAAGCGTACGAAATTATCAATAAAATTAGAAATATTAATAGGTTCATGAGAAAAAAAAGATAAGAATGATATTTTGTTTTTTTAACGTGCGTTTAAGAGGATAAATTTCATGAATTAGTATTTTTAATAAAAAAAATATGATTCCTCTTTTTCCTTTACAAACAGTAGTTTATCCAGGAGAACAATTGCCCTTGCATATTTTTGAAAAAAGATATCAGGAATTAATACAAGATAGTCAAGGAGGGGGTACTTTTGGGATTCCTACGGTAATTGACAAAAAATTAGAATATGGTACAGAGGTAAAACTTATTAAAGTTGCTAAGCAATACCCTAATGGAGAGAGTGATGTCGTATGCGAAGGGTTACGAGTTTTCAAAATTAAAAACTTTTATAAGCAATTTCCGGGTAAGCTTTATGCAGGTGCAGATGTCGAATTTATAGAAAATGAAAGCGATGGTACGGTTGGTTTGCAAGAAGAATTACTTACTAAGATTGCTGTTTTGTATTTAGAATTAACGATTGATTCTCCCCCTGTTTTTAAAATACCTTTTATAAGTTATCAGGTGGCACATAAGGTGGCACTCACATTACGCCAGGAGTACCATTTGCTAAAACTTCGAAATGAACTAGAGCGTTTAAAGTATTTAATAGAACACATTAAGATTACCATTCCTGTGGTAAGAGAAATGAATAGAGCAAAAAAAATGATTAAGATGAATGGTCATTTTAGGAATTTTGACCCACTGGATTACAAAGATTTTCAGATGTAAAAGTGTTATAAAAAGCTGTTTTCTTGTAGAATTATCAGGGATTAATAGAGGTATTGTTTTTTACTAAAAAAGATTGGCACAGTAACTTCACTTTTTATATTTTTGGAACTCCTATTAAAAAAGGTAAAATAAAAGAACATTATGAATTTACACGAGTATCAGGGTAAAGAAATATTAAGCAGCTTTGGCGTACGTATTCAGCGTGGTATTGTTGCACAAAATGCAAACGAAGCTGTAGCTGCAGCAAAACAACTTACAGCAGAAACCGGTACAGGATGGCATGTGATTAAAGCACAAGTTCATGCTGGTGGACGAGGAAAAGGTGGAGGTGTTAAGCTGGCTAAAAACCTTCAGGAAGTAGAAGAGATAGCAGGAAATATCATAGGAATGAACTTAATTACTCCTCAGACATCTGCAGAAGGAAAGAAAGTTCATCAGGTATTGGTGGCAGAGGATGTGTATTATCCTGGTGATAGTGAACCAGATGAATTTTATATGTCTGTATTGTTAAACCGTGCTTCTGGTCGTAATATGATCATGTATTCTACAGAAGGAGGAATGGATATTGAAACCGTTGCAGAAGAAACACCTCATTTAATTTTTACAGAAGAAGTAGATCCTTCAGTAGGTTTACTTCCTTTTCAAGCTAGAAGAGTCGCATTTAATCTTGGTTTAAGCGGGGGTGCATTTAAAGAAATGACAAAATTTGTAATGGCTTTATATACAGCTTATGTGAAGTCTGATGCATCTTTGTTTGAAATCAACCCTGTTCTTAAGACAAGTGATGATAAAATCATGGCAGTAGATGCTAAGGTAACCTTAGATGAAAATGCATTATATCGTCATAAGAATTATGTTGATATGCGTGATATTCGAGAAGAAAATGAAATAGAAGTTGAAGCAAAAGAAGTAGGGCTTAACTATGTTGATCTAGACGGAAACGTTGGGTGTATGGTAAATGGAGCAGGTCTTGCAATGGCTACAATGGATTTGATTAAGCAAGCAGGAGGAGAGCCAGCAAACTTCCTTGACGTTGGTGGTACTGCAGATGCAAAACGTGTAGAAACAGCTTTTAGAATTATTTTGAAAGATCCTAATGTAAAAGCGATTTTGATAAATATCTTTGGAGGTATTGTTCGTTGTGATAGAGTTGCACAAGGTGTGGTAGATGCTTATAAGAATATGGGAGATGCTATTAACGTACCAATTATTGTTCGTCTACAAGGAACAAATGCAGATATTGCAAAAGAATTGATCGATAATAGTGGTCTGGATGTGCAAAGTGCTGTAGAATTTCAAGAGGCAGCAGATAAAGTACAAAACGTGTTAGCATAGTTTTGTATTCAATCTAAATAATATATTTTAGAAGCGATCTTTTTCAAGATCGCTTCTTTTTTTAGAGATAATTGGATGGAAAGAAGAATCGAAAAAATAGTTCAAAAATTAGATATGAAACCACATCCTGAAGGTGGTTTTTTTAAAGAAACTTATAGAAGCAAGGGTGTTATTCCTAAAGAAGCACTAAGCGATGAATTTGGAGCACAGCGTAACTTTTGTACAGCTATTTATTTTTTACTTACCGCTGATAATTTTTCTGCATTTCATAGAATTAAGCAAGACGAAATATGGCATTTTTATGAAGGAAATGCTATAGATATCCATGTGATAGATGTACACGGGGTATATGAAAAACATGTCGTAGGGATGGATATTGATAATGGTGAATTTCCACAATTAGTAGTACCTGCAGGTGCTTGGTTTGCATCTGGTTTGTCAAAACAAAATGGATACGCATTAGTAGGGTGTACGGTGGCTCCCGGTTTTGATTTTGCTGATTTCGAACTAGCAGAAAGAAAAGACTTAATTCAACAATTTCCAAAACATAAAGATGTAATTACCCAGTTTACAAGAAATTAACATAAGAGCTGAGGGCGGCTTTTTTAAGAGATTTCTGTATTAATTACATTTAGTTAGTTTGTTAATCTGTGTTAAATATTCCTTTTTAGTGTAACAAATTTGAATAATCAATGGTCTTATAAGTATAAATCAATAAAAACGAATAGATCATGAAAAAATTGAATGTATTACTTTTGGCAGTTGCCTTTGCAGTAGGTAGTATCGCAAGTGCGGGTACTAATCCAACAAAAATAGAAAATGCTCTCAATAAAGAGATTAAAACATTATTAAAGAAACCATCTTTTAAAATTGAAAAAGAATTAATTGCTTATGTAACATTTACTTTAAATAGTAAAGGTGAAATTGTAGTGTTATCTGTTGATTCTAAAAGTGAAACCCTAGATACTTTTATTAAGAGTCGATTAAATTATAAAAAAGTAGGAGCACAATATGACTTTGAAGCTAAAGTATTTAGGATGCCTGTGCGTATCGTAGAAGAATAAAATTGTAAAACATATGAATACCTAAAAAGCTTCGGAAGTCATCAGCCGGGGCTTTTTTTATTTACCGATAATATAATTAATGCTTACAGTTGCCAGATCAGAGCTTGGGAATTTAGAGAAATAATTTGGATCGCTCTGAAGTCCCACTTCTTTAAGGATTTTTATAAAAGATGCTATTTCAAGAATATATTGATCAGAAAAACCATGTGTCGCATCATATGCGGTAGCCGCCGTCTTACCGATATTTTGCGAGGTCAATTCTGGAGAAATGGTATGAAGCTCTATAACAATTAAGCCAAATTTAATGATATACGGTTTCCACTTTTTAAAATGATCTTTTAAATTACGTTCTACATCATCATTCGATAATCTTTTGCCTCTATACGCGAATGCACCAGAAGAAAGACTAGGAGAATCAATTAGAGAAGTTGGGTTGCTCCATACTCTATTGTGATCAAGAAATGTTCTCACCGATAATAAATCACTTAATTCTATGGCATAATTCTCTTTTAAATCTTTTTGTAATAAATCAGGATCGCTAATATCTCCCCAAATTACTTTTGCCCAGATATCAGCTTGTATTAGGTTTGCTCTAGTAACTTTTAAAGCGGCTTTGTTAAAATCGGCACCTACCAAAAATAAAGGGTGGTCATCCAGATGCTTGCCTCTTAAAGTTTTTGATGCGATCACTTCAAAAAGGTGAATTAGAAAAGCACCATTACCACATCCCATATCCAAAATTCCTTTAGGTTGTTCATCAATGGGTTTGTTAAATAGGTTAATAATGATTTCGTCAATTTTTTTGAAATAGGTTGCGTGTGCACCACCACTTCCCCAAACATTCATTTCTCTGTCAACATGTATTTCTTTATCTAGGTTAGACTCCCATAAAACCTTTGGGTTGCCAAAAAGTAATTCATCTATTTGTCTAAACATAGGTATGTAGGAAACCGTTACGCCATAAGCAGACGCTCTCTTGGCAAAAAACAACCCTTTTTTGGTAAAAGTATAGTTGCTTTTTGATTTGCTAAACCATCCCAGAGAACTTAAAAATGTTAGAATCGTGTCAAAACTTTCTGGATGTTTATGATATTCATCTGCACTAAAAGAAGCTTCCATAAAATATTTATGAAACATGCCTCCCATACCCAAATGCACAGTCGTAGGGCCAACCAATATTCCTTCAATATGTTTAAGGATTTGGTGTTGAATTTTTTTTATGGATGTATCTTTATCAAAAACAATATCAAACTTATTCTGATGTTTTTTGAAAAGTTTTTCTAGTTTATGAAAAGGCTCTAGTGCAAATTTTCGAGGGTGAAATTTTCCAGAATATTCTAATAGATCAACAACATCTTTGTACAATTTAAAATGTTCGAAAGCAGGTTTTGAAAGAGAATTTGTTTTTATGATTACATTACCATCTTGTGTATGGTAGTCTAACCAACCTTGTGCACTTATAACTCTTAACGCAACATTTAAATATCCTTCATTGGCTTTTAAATTAGATGCAATAGTAGAAATTGATAATTCATCACGGTTATCTAGTAAGTACTCTGTGACCTTGTTTTTGAATAAAGAATAGGCTATTGGCGCAACAGCAATACCATCAAGGTGACAAAAAATCTCTTTCCTAAATACTTGTTTCTCAGAGTTGGTTAACATAAAAGAATGGTTTGGTTATATGTCTATAAGTACAGTATAACCAAATTAAGCATTTATGTTTGAAGTTAAAAGTGTTAATTCGTATTCTTTGGTTTATTGGGAGTGTCATTTTTTGGAGGTAAAGGGCCTCTTAGGTGTATGATCAACCCGTTTAAAAAATTACGGAGAATTTGATCTCCACAGACCATGTATTTTGGATGGTTTTCATTTCTAAAAATAGCTCCTAATTCACTTTTGGTAACTTTAAAATCAACTAAAGCACAAATTTTTACAATATCGTCATCACGTAATTTATGAGCGACTCTTAGTTTTTTGAAAATATCATTGTTTGTTAAACCCATGTTGCAAATGTATGTTTTTATAAAGATATAATAGGTAAAGCAGAACCCAAGTTTTAGAGTATTTGTTTGGTTGAAATTTATTATTTTCGGCCAAAAGTAAATAAAGAATATGTATAGTAAAGAGGAAAAATTGAGTTTGTTGTCAGAGATGATACAGTTTGCCAAGGTAGATAATAAACTTAAAGATCAAGAGTATGGTTTTATTTTGGCGGTAGCATCACAGTTAAATATTACCGAAACAGAGGTAAATGCATTGGTTGATACAGAAGTAGAGAAAAAGAACTTACAGCCAGAGTCACAGCGAATTCTTCAGTTTCATAGATTGGTTTTGTTGATGAATATTGATCAAGAGGTATCTCCTCTAGAGGTTGATGCGATCAAAGATTTAGGTCTTCAAATGGGGTTACGACCAGAGGCAATCAATACTGTTTTAAGCGAGATGCATAAATACCCAAATAAAGTGATCCCTCCCAAAGAACTTATTTCTATTTTTTCTCGCTTTTACAATTAATTTATTGGTTTGTAAAAGGTAAGGGTTATATGCATAGTATGCATGATGAAATATGAAAAGATGATTTAGTGCTAGAAATAGATAGTTGCCGAAGATAATTGTTTTTGATCGATTTTTTATTTTTTTGTTTTAAGTATTTGATTAAAAGTTGGTTATAATCGATTATCTTTATTGTAAGATTGTTAAGAAGTCAGTTTTAAGAAGTCAAATAGTAATGATTACTTGTTGTTGTTTAACCTTAAAACCTATTTATGAATCCTTTTTACAAGATTTTTGTTATTGACATTAAAGCTTTAAAACAATTTGTGAGAGAGCTTCCTTCGGCTTGTGGACGTGCAATTCGAAGATGATTAATGATCTTTTAGGACAAATTGTTATTATTATAAAGTTTAAAGAGTGGCTTGTTAGAGTTACTTTTTAAACTTTTTTTATGCAGTAATGGCTGGTAAAATACAGGAAAAATGCCATCATGACATGTTTTTGATATAGTTTAGTGACAAAAAGTCTTAAAAAATGCATTGGAACTCTAATTGCTATATACTCATTGAATTTGAAAATTAAATTAATTACAAAAACATAATACAATGAGTTTAGTAAAAAGAACCAACAGATTACCCTTTCTTTTTGATGATTTTTTAACTACCGATTGGTTAGGAGGAATTACAGAAACTAATAAAATTAACACCAATATTCCTGCTGTTAATATAGAAGAAACCGATGAGGGTTTTGTTCTAGAACTGGCTGCACCGGGGCTTTCTAAAGATAAGTTCGATTTAGAGTTAGATAATGATGTATTGGTTATATCGTCAGAAACCTCTTCTGTAAATGAAGATAAAGAGAATCGTAAATATACTAGAAAAGAGTTTAGTTATGATTCCTTCAAAAGAACTTTTGCAGTACCAGAAACTGTAAATGGGAATGATATAAGTGCATCATACGAGAACGGAATATTAACTATAAACCTTCCTAAAAAAGAAGAAGCAAAAATACAACCTAAAAGATTGATAGATATAGTATAGTTTGATTTGATATTTAGTTAGTTAATGTGAAAGAGGTTGTTTATAAAAATTTATAGATGACTTCTTTCTTTTTTATAGAGGAGTAATCATTAATTTTCTTTTTATTCTTTCAGTAAAATAGTAAACTAGTAGTATATTAGGTATCCAAGCTAACCAGGCTACCAGTCTATAAGCAATAGTGAAATCTTCAAGAAAAAGTATGAGTAAGGGTAGCCATATTCTAAGAGTAACGGCAGAAAAACAAGCGGCATAGCTGTAATGCATAGCTACTTGATGCTGTATTATCAAACCTTTTTTTACATATAAAAAGGCATTTAGCGTGGTGTAAATCCAGAGTATGCCCAGAGAAATAAACCCAAGAGATGAGATGATACCACCAGTAGCAAAACAACCAATATATATCCCAGAAACCCCACTTATAAGAACAGCAATTATATAAACCTTTCCTGTTGTTCTATGTAATTTTGGTCGAGTAGCTCTTATTTTTTCATGAAATTGAACCCAACCGATTAATAAAGCAACTCCCCCAAGAAATATATGAGAGTAAAAAGCGATATTCCAGATAAAATTACTTAACAATTCACGATCTTTAGACCCTAATAAACCAAATGTTCGATCTATAAAAAGGTAGATAAGAGGGTATATCCCTATTAGAAAGCTTAAGAAAGCTACCACTATAAATAGTATCCTTTTTGTCATTTTATAATTATAGGTCCAACCATTTTTTAAAATTAGAAGTTCGTTCTCTTGAAACAATAATTTGTTCGTCATCCATTGGTTTTAATTTTAGCAATAGTCTGCTATTAAAATAACTATGGATTTCTGTTACCGCATGTACCGAAACCATAAACTTTCTGTTAATCCTAAAAAAATGAACTGGGTTAAGAATATCTTCTAATTGATCTATGGTATATTCTATTGGATAATGTTTGCCAGAATGTGAGTGCAGAAAAATACTACCTTCATGAGATTTAAAATAGGCAATACTGTCTACATCAAACGTGTTAAACTGATTACCGATTTTTATCATAAACCGTCTTTTGTATTCTTTTGTAAACAGACCTTTAATATGCTCAAATTTATCTTCATTTAATGATTTGCTACTAGTAATGTTGTTTTTTCGATATTTGGTCAATGCATTTTCTAAATCTTTTTTATCGATTGGTTTTAGTAAATAATCTAATCCATTGTATTTAAAACCTCGTATAGCATATTCATTGTAGGCAGTGGTAAAAATAATAGGAGGGTGATCTTCTAATGAATCTATGATATCGAATCCATATCCATCATTTAATTGAATGTCTAGAAATATTAAATCAGGTTGCGGGTTGTTTTTAAACCAGCGCACTCCGCTTTCTACAGAGGTAATCTGAGCGGTTATTTCTATTTCGGGAGCCAGTTCTTCTATGAGATTAGCTAAACGCCTAGAGGCTATACTTTCATCTTCAACAATTACAGCGGTCATTTTTACGAAACTTTTATTATAGTAACTTCTTTTATGTTTTTAGGTAATAAAGGGATGGTAACTTTAAAATGCTCATTTTTTGTTTCCACATTAATTTCTTGATTTGTATAAAAGGAATACCTGTTTCTAATATTTTTAAGCCCTAATTTGGTTGATTCTTCTTTCTGTTCTCTTATTCTTAGATTGTTTTGAATGGTAATACTTTTTTCTTCAATAGAAATGACACTAATTTCTAATGGTTTTTCTTTAGAATAATAATTGTGCTTAAGTGCGTTTTCTACAAGCATTTGTAATGATAATGTTGGGATTAAGTATTCTTTTGGGTCAATAGAAATATGTGTAGTAATGCTCAAAGCTCCTTCATGTCTAATAGTCATCATAAATATAAACGAATCCAAAAAGTTTAATTCTTTTTCAAGACTTACCAGATCTTCTTCACGATTATCTAGAATATATCTGTAACATGTAGCAAGTCGAGAAACAAAATCCGAAGCTAAATCACGATCCTCATACATGAGAGAGGTAAGTGTATTTAAACTGTTAAATAGAAAATGTGGACTGATTTGATTTTTTAAAGACTTGTATTTAGAAGTCATTACTTCTTTTTTAAGTCTATCCATAGCATTGTCCATTTCTTTTTTCTGTTGTAAAGAATAATAAAAAAGATTAAAAAGAATAACAGCAAACCCTAATAACATTGCTCGTAGAAAATCTACACGAAATGACAACCAAGAAGGCTCTTCGTCAAGAAAAATTCCGAATAAATCATTCAACTTAAAAACGCCAATATAGTAGATGAATGCAATTATAGGTGTTAAGATGGCTATATTAATGGCAATGATTTTAAGCCCATTACTTTGGTCTAAATTTTTATTGGTAGATCTGGTTACTTTTTTAATTAACCAATTGTTGGTTTCTAACGTTGTTAAAAAAAGAAAAAAAGCTGTGATGTAGTGAAATTTACCTTCACCGCTAAATTCAAATATGCTTTCAGTTTCATGAATCGTAGATTTCACAAGAAAGTAAACCAAGTTAGTGATAAGAAAACAAAATCCAATTTTTTTTATAGTAGCTTTTGATATCATATATAGTATATAATAATGCTGTTGTAAGCAATGTGAGTAAATATACGTAACTCTTGTGCAAATATGACTTAGGATACTTTTCAATTGTCAAATTAGAAGCTGAATTGCAATAAATATTCGTTGGCTTGTAAATGATATAGTTAATATGATTTTATGTTATTTAAGTGGTTTTTTGACACGTTAAAGGTTTAAATACCAATTCATGAATTTTCTTTTTTCATATGCGAAAATAAATTACAGATTTGATGAAAATCAATAATCGTATTATGAAAAATGTAGCATTAATATTTACGCTTTTATTTGGCTTTGTAATAAATGCCCAAAATGGAGTAATTAAAGGATTGGTAATAGATAAGCAATCAGAAACTCCTCTTGTAGGTGCAACTATAGAATTGTTAGAAACAGAACAGGCAAAAGGAGTAATTACCGATATCGATGGTTATTTTACATTAAGCAATGTACCAGTAGGGCGTCGTGCTATACGAGTAAGTTTTATTGGGTTTGAGTCGATAACATTACCCAATATTGTGGTTACCTCTGGTAAAGATGCTGTTGTTAATGTTGCAATTATCGAATCCTTTGGTCAACTGGATGAAATAATTATTACTTCAAAAACTAGTAAAGCAGAGGCAATTAATAAACTTACTTCTGTATCTGCAAGGCAATTTGGGGTAGAAGAAGTAACTCGATTTTCGGGAGGAAGAAGTGATGTTGGCCGTTTGGCAGCAAATTTTGCCGGAGTTTCGGCACCTGATGATAGTAGAAATGATATTGTGGTACGAGGTAATTCTCCTGTAGGGTTATTATGGAGACTAGAAGGGGTTCCTATTCCTAGCCCAAATCATTTCTCTACCGCCGGAACCACAGGAAGCCCAGTTTCAGCACTGAATCCAAATCTGTTAAAAAATTCTGATTTTATAACCTCTGCATTCCCGTCAGAATATGGTAATGCACTTGGAGGGGTGTTTGATTTAGGGTTTAGAAAAGGAAACAAGGATGATTATGAATTTTCTGCACAAGTAGGTACATTTAGTGGTGTAGAAGCAATGGCAGAAGGGCCACTTGGAAAAAATAAAGGCTCTTTTCTGGTGGCAGGAAGATATTCATTAATTGGTTTATTGGGATCAGGTGCAGGAGGTACATCGGCTACTCCTAATTACTATGATATCTCGTATAATATAGATTTTGGAAAGGGTAAACTGGGTAGTTTTTCATTGTTTGGGATCAATGGTACTTCTGATATAGAATTCTTAGGAGATGATATAGACGAAGATGATTTGTTTGCTGCAGAAGATGAAAACTCGTATGCCGATTCTGGTTTTGGAGTTCTTGGGCTGAAACATCAAATTAATATCGGTTCTTCTTCTTTTCTTAGAACAATTGTTGCGGGATCGTTTACAGGTAATGAATTTAAAACAGACCGTTTTATCGATAAGGATACCCCCCAGGAACGTATGCTTAATTATACAGAAATAGATAATGTAGAAGACCGTTTAACATTTTCGACACTTTTTAATTCTAAATTAAGTAGCAAAAGTACTATACGAACAGGAGTTTTGGTAGAAAGATTTAACGTAGAATCTGTACTAAGAGATAGGGATGAACAATCTGATAATGATGGTGACGGAGATCCTGATCTTTATACTTTTATCGATATAGATGAAAGTTTAAATATTGTACAACCTTATATACAAGGGCAGTTTAGATTAACAGAAAAATTAACACTAAATGCAGGGGTACACGGTCAATATAGTTCTTTGAATGAGCAGTTTGTGCTAGAGCCCAGAGCGGGACTTACATATAAAGTAGGTAATGCACACCGTTTTAGTTTTGGATATGGACTGCATCATCAGCCCATTTCTTTACCATTATTATTTTTGAATGAAGAAATTAACGGAGAATCGGTTCAGACTAATAGAGATTTGGATTTTATGAGAAGCAATCACTACGTTTTAGGGTATGATGTAAGAATAAGTAAAGGTTGGAGAGGAAAGGTAGAAGTGTATTACCAGGATATTGATAATGCAGCTGTAGAGTCGTTTTCTTCCAGTTATTCTTCTCTGACAGAAGGAGCAGATTTTGGGTTCGGAAATGATCGAGTGTCATTGGTTAATGAAGGAACAGGGTTTAACCAAGGAATTGAGTTAACCTTGGAGAAGTTTTTCAGCGATGGATATTATGGATTACTAACCACCTCATTATTCGAGAGTAAATATGAAGGAAGTGACGGGATAGAACGTAATACCCCATTTAATAATGGATATGTAGTAAATATGTTAGCAGGAAAAGAATTTACTATCGGAAAGTCAAAGAAAGATGTGTTGTTTTTTGATACCAAGCTAACAGTATCTGGAGGCAAATATTTTACTCCTATTAATCTTGAAGCATCTCAGGCGGCTGGATTTGAAGTTTTAAGAGAGGATATCGCTTTTAGTGAACAACAGGATGATTATTTTAGATGGGATGTAAAAGTTGGATATAAAATTAATAGTAAGACAAAAAAACACTCACATCAATTTTACATAGACCTTCAGAATCTAACAAATAACGAGAATGTTTTTACCCGTCGATATAACCGTTTAACAAACCAAATCGATCAGGTAAATCAAATAGGATTTTTTCCTGATTTTGGATATCGATTTCAGTTTTAGGTAACCATTGTTTTTGGTTTATTTTGAAGTTTGATAAGCTCTATAATGGTGATTCTTAGGGGACGTGTTTTTTTGATAATACCATGGTTTTATTAGCAGTGATTTCAATTGTAAAAATCGAAGTATCATAGTTGATAGCAGCAAAATTACCAAGGGCAGTTTGGCTTTTGGTGGTGTTTGTCATATTGCCAGTTACGTTAACAGGAGGAGTAGAAAATAATTCACCCGGATTTTCTCCTTCAATATTTATATTTCTAAACTCTCGTAATATATCTACATTGGTTAGGTATTGATAGGTGTTGGCATTTACATGGGTAAGTTGTACTAATAAAATGTCAAAAGCTTTATTTATTTCGGGTTCTAGAAATGTATCTTTGTTTCCGTCAAAAAGAATATCATTTATTACAATTTCGTCACTATCGATAGGGTTGAAATCTATAAAATAGACGATACTTAGGTAATAAAAATTACGTTCATTTTCTACATCATCAAAGATAATACGAGGAATGTTATTAACGATTTCTATACTTTTGATAGGGACTATTTCTTTAAGTGTTTCTGGTATAGATTTAAAAGAATCTTCGTTAGGGATAGAAACCTCTATCCAATATTGATTTCCTACAATTGGATCGATTATATCAATACTCTCGTATGCTCCATTTGATTCACTAAAATTATTAGTTACTACAGAAGTATTTCCATTTTTATCTTTTGTGTATAAAGTTACTTTGGCGTTGGTAACGAAATCAGGTGTATTACTATCTATAGGAACGGATCTCTGGATACGAAGTGTTGCCTTCTTTTCTACGGCATTTACGCCTCCTGTAATAAATATCTGGGGTACAAACTCAACCTCAGAAGTAACTTCTCTGGTACAGTTCATAAGTAAACCAGAGCACAGTAACAGAAATGTATTTAAAAAAAATATTTTTTTCATAACTAAAATTTGAAATTATAGGTGAAAAATGGAATTGGTGCTCCAATTGTAGAAAACCTAAATGTTTTAAACTCCCCATCGTTAAAACTGTTGTATTGTGAAAAGGTATTTTTCCTGCCATAAATATTATAAATACCAAAAGACCAGCTGTTTTGCCATTTTTTGTCTTTTCTATTGGGAGTGTAAGAAAATGAAAGATCCATTCTGTGAGTTTCTGGAAGCCTGTGTTGGTTTCTGTTAGAATAGGTGAGAAATGGAATATTGCCTACAAATATTTTTCCTGTGGGAACAGTAATTGGTCTACCTGTTTGGTAGGTGAAAAAGAGGGTGACATCCCATTTTTTTCCAAGTTTGTAACTTGTTGTGGTATTAATAATGTGTGGTTTGTCATAATTAGAAGGGTAGTAGGTGCTATTATTAAGGTTTTCAGAACTAAAAGGGCTGGTTGTTTTTCTTTTGGCAACAGAATAGGTGTAGTTAATATTTCCTGTTAGTTTTCCTTGATTTTTATAGATACTAAATTCGGTACCATATGCAAAACCTTTTGCTGGTAATAGTTGAGTTTCCAAGTTGTTATTTACAAATAAATCTGCTCCGTTTTTATATTCTAGTAGGTTGTTAAATGTTTTGTAATAGCTTTCTATTAAGAAATCAAAAGTTTTGTTGTTAGTCGTAAACTTATAGCCTGTGGAAAATTGGTTGACGATAAGGGGCTCAATATGTTTTCCAGATGGTCTCCAGATATCATAGGGTAGTGTAGCAGTAGTGTTAGAAATTAAATGCAAATATTGTAGTAATCTGTTATACCCAATTTTAAAAGTGTGTCTTTTAGTAAAATCATATTTTAAGGATACTCTAGGTTCTAAACCTGCATAATTTTTTATTACTTTTCCCTCTGCATACGTTATGGTTTCTGTGATAGAGTTTTCGGTTTTTGGAAGATCCGAAGCATAATTAGGAACACTATTTGGACCTAAATTTGCAAACCAGGAGTATCGAAGCCCGGCGTTTAACAAAAGGTGTTTCCATTTTTTTTCATATTCGAAATACGGAGCAATTTCGAGTCCTCTTTCAATATTCAAACTAAAGTTATTTTTTCCTTCTTCGTGAACCTCTACATTTCCCGGTGTAAATTTATGATAGGTGTTATGTGCTCCAAACCTAATTGTGGTATTGGTATTTTGATACCAGGTAAAATCAGGTTTTATAATCCAGTTTTCTATAGAAGATTTCCAATCATAATTAGATCCTAGAGAATTTAAAAAGCTAACTCCCATGAAATTTTGAGATGAAAGTTCATAGTTATATTTACTATATATACCTGAAATATTCATAAATAAGTTATTTGATATGATGTTATTCCATCGTATGGTACCAGTTGTATTTCTCCATTTTAGACCAACTCTTTCTTCTTCCTCTTGATTTGTTGGGTCGAGAGGGTCAAAAAAAGTTTCATAATTTAATTCCATTATGTCAGATCCAAAGTAACCAGAAACATAAATTTTGTTTTTATTATTAATAGACCAGTTTAGTTTAACACTTAAATCATCAAAATCTAGTTTCGAATTTTTAAAATCTTCGTTACTTAATAGAGGTAATAAGAGTCCGAAATATGATTTTCTTCCAGAAGCAAGAAAACTTATTTTGTCTTTTTTTAAAGGACCTTCTATGGTTAGTCTAGAAAATAACATTCCTATTCCTCCTTCAACCTGCCAGACTTTTGTGCTTCCTTCTCTAAGCCTAACATCCACTACAGAAGAAGCTCTTCCTCCATATCGTGATGGAATTCCTTCCTTGTATAGCTTAATGTCTTTAATAGCATCGTTATTAAAAATTGAAAAAAAACCAAATATATGTGATGAATTATAGATGGGAGCCTCGTCTAGTAATATTAAGTTTTGATCAATATTTCCACCTCTTACATTAAATCCAGAGGCTCCTTCGCCAACAGTATTTAGCCCTGGTTGTGTCAAAAAAGCTCTGGTCACATCTGCTTCTCCCAATAAAGATGGTAATTTTTTAATAGCTTCACGTTTTAAGTTGGTTACTCCAAGAAAGTTTTGATTTTTTTGTTCATTGTTTTTAGAAGAAATAATTACAATTTCATCTAATGTATTTACTTCTGGATAGAGTTCTATATCCAAAGTAAGAGCTTCTGTTAAGTCGATTTCTATTTCTAGTAGATCAAATCCAATATGCGAAAACTGTAAAACATATTTTTTTTGCGGGAGTGTTAATGAATAGTATCCATATTCATTAGAAACCGCTCCCGAGTTTTTACCCTTTACCAAAATACTAGCGCCAATAAGTGTTTCTCCTGTAATTGCATTTTTTATGATACCATTAATAGAATACTTTATGTTTCCTGTTGAAGGGGCAGAGCTATTTTTGTTAGATAAAACAATACGTTTGTTTTTTAATTGATAGCGAATAGTAGTGTCATCAAACAAATTGGACAGTACTATGGCAATTTCTGCTTCAGAAACAGCAATACTATAATTTTGATATTCATCAATTTCATCATTATTGTAGATAAAGTTGTAAGATGTTTGTGCTTCAATATCTCTTATTATTGTATATAAAGGAGCATTATCTACATTTAATGATATTGTACTTTGAGATAAAGCAGGAATTGTTATGAATATTATCAATACGACATGATAATAATGTTTTTGAGATAACCTCATTAAGAAAACCAGTTTTTTGTCATTTTCTAGACATGTCTATGCTAAAAAATGGTATAATTTTATATTTTTAGAGTTCAAAAAATTAGTACTGATTTTGTTGATCTGGTATTAATTAGGCACCTATGTGGAGAAATGGCAGTTTCTCCACATTTTTTATTGAATTATAAACTCGTTATTTGATGGTGTCTTGTATGTAAAGGATTTGGTTAATTGAAGTACTTCTAAAATTTCAGAAATAGGAGTACCTTTATCAAAAGTACCTGTAAACTTATAGTTTGATATTTTTTCATTTTCAAAGTGTATTGTTACGTTATATTGGTTAGAGAGATCTGAAGCAATCTCGGTAAAAGACTTATTTCTAAATTGTATTTTACCTGATTTCCAACCTACGACATTTTCTATAAAATCTACTTTTTCCTTAACTACTTTTTTGCCTTTTTGAGAAAAGGTAACTTTATCGTTAGGAATCATGGTCACCTTGTTGTTGAAATGTGTATCTGACGATACTTCTACTTTTCCGGTTAATAGAACTGTTTCTGTATAT
Organism: Aquimarina discodermiae; assembly: GCF_040786235.1. Lineage (NCBI taxonomy): Bacteria > Pseudomonadati > Bacteroidota > Flavobacteriia > Flavobacteriales > Flavobacteriaceae > Aquimarina > Aquimarina discodermiae. The sequence goes on along the minus strand of NZ_JBFMKP010000037.1, from coordinate 10,792 downwards.
TTATTTTTTTGATATGCTTTTATATTAAAACTTGTACCCAATGCCATTACTCTAATATGATCTGGTGTATCTACTGTAAAAGGTACTTCTTTATTTTTAGCGACTTCAAAAAAACCTTCTCCTTCCAGATACAGAGTTCTTGGGGCATCTTTATCATAAGTTAACTTACTTGAAGAGTTTAACCATATAGTAGATCCATCAGGTAAATCTATTTGTTTGTGTTCTCCATATGCAGTTTGTATGGTGACAGTATCATTATTAAGGTAGAAAATATAGGTGGCAGAAACAAAAAGTAATGCAAATATAGCTGCGTATTTAAGAATTGATTTCCAATTGTTGTTTTGAGAAGAAGTATTGCTGTGGTCTTCTAATGCTTCAAAAAATCGCTGTTTAGCCAGATTCGTATCTACAGGCTCTTGCTTTTGGTATGGGTTTTTACCGGTAATAAGATACGTGCTTTCTATTTGCTTAAAAAGGGAATCATCATAATGGTCTGATTGCATCCATTCCTCAACTCTTTCTATAACATCATGATCGGACTGTTTAGAAACATATGCCCAAATATCGGTTTCTGTTATTTGACTATTTTTCATTACCACTATTTTGTATATATGACGAATATCATTGGGTGTACCCTATATTATAAATAATTTTTTAATTGCTCTCGAAAAATAGACAATGCCTTTGATATATGCAGTTCTACCGTTTTTATTGAAATATTTTTCTGAGAGGCGATCTCTTTATAGCTTAGTCCCTGTTCTCTTGATAATCTAAATATTTCAAGTGTCTTTTGATTCATGGACGCATAGATGTTTTGAATTTGTTCAGACAATTCCCACTCATGATTCATTTCTTGTTGAGAATCTCGATTGAGTGCGTATAAATTTAGATGCTTGTTTTTCGTGTTGTTTTTACGATGATGATCTATTATTTTATTCTTTAAAACAGTTATAAGATAAGATTCTATAGATCTCTCTACCTTGCTAATCGAATCGATTTTTTGCCATAATTTTATAAAAGATTCTTGTACTAGCTCTTCTGCTATTTCTTTTTCTCTAAGAACTTTATATGCATAATTATAAAGCCTTCGATAATGTCTGTCATATAAAACTGAAAATCGTTCTTTTTTTTTACGTGATAGCATTAGCAGTATATTTTGCTTTTTATGTATGTAATTGGTGTGTAACTAAAAACTTCTTTAATTATTCAGTAGGGGGCTTAAATAATATGCTTTATGGTGCTGCTAAAGGTACTATTATTTTTTTATTCGACCGTATATTAATGCTTTTGGGCATGTATTTTGTCTTGAAGCATTTTTATTTCATCACGCAAACGGGCAGCAGTCATAAAGTCGAGCTCTTTGGCAGCTTTTTCCATTTCTTTGCGAACATTACGTACACGTGCTTCTAATTGCTCCTTGGTAAAATATGCAGTTTCTTCCTCTGCAGCTTGTAACGTAGGAGCTACTTCAAAAGCATAAGATTCTGTCTTTTTACCAGAAAGAGCACTATCTAAAGATTTTTTGATAGCAGTAGGAGTAATACCATGTTTTGTGTTGTATGCTATTTGTTTTTCTCGACGATATTCTGTAGCGTCAATTGTTTTTTGCATACTATCGGTAATTTTATCGGCATACATTATTGCTTTTCCATTTACATTTCTAGCAGCTCTCCCTACCGTTTGTACTAATGACCTTTGGTTTCTTAAAAAACCCTCTTTATCTGCATCCAAAATTGCAACTAACGATACTTCTGGTAGATCCAAACCTTCACGTAATAGATTTACACCTATTAATACGTCAAAAAGACCTTTTCTTAAATCTTGCATTATTTCTACTCTTTCCAAAGTATCTACATCACTATGTATATAACGACATCTGATATCAATTCTAGTCAAATATTTGGTGAGTTCTTCTGCCATTCTTTTGGTTAATGTTGTCACCAAAATACGTTCATCTACTTCGATTCGTTGTTGTATTTCTTCAATCAAATCATCAATTTGATTTAAACTTGGGCGTACTTCTATGATGGGATCCAGTAAACCAGTGGGGCGAATAATTTGCTCTACAAATATGCCTTCACTTTTTTGTAATTCGTAGTCGGCAGGAGTAGCGCTAATGTAGATCACTTGATTTTGCAACGCTTCAAGTTCTTCAAATTTTAAAGGTCTGTTATCCATTGCAGCAGGAAGTCGAAAACCATATTCGACCAGATTTTCTTTTCTGGATCGGTCTCCTCCATACATCGCATGTGTTTGCGGTACGGTAACATGACTTTCATCAATAATCATTAGATAATCGTCAGGAAAATAGTCTAGTAAACAGAAAGGTCTGGTACCTGGGTTTCTTCCATCAAGATATCGTGAATAATTTTCGATCCCAGAGCAGTACCCCAACTCTTTGATCATTTCTAAATCAAAATTTGTACGTTCTTCCAGGCGTTTTGCTTCCAGAGGTTTTCCTATTTCCTTAAAATACTCAACTTGTTTTCCTAAATCCAGTGCTATTTGATCAATTGCAGTATTTAGTATTTCTGGCGAGGTTACAAACATATTTGCGGGATAGATGGTTAACCTATCGTATTTCTCTATCACTTGATTGGTTTGTACATCAAAAGCTTCTATTTCTTCGATTTCATCACCAAAAAAATGAATTCTAAAAGCATCATCTGCATAACTCGGAAAAATATCGACTGTATCTCCTTTTATTCTAAAATTACCATGTTTAAATTCTGCTTCTGTTCTTGAGTATAAACTTTGTACCAGACGATGCAATAACGAAGTTCTTGATACTTCTTCTCCCGTTTGGATTGAAATCACATTTTTTTGAAACTCGATAGGGTTTCCGATACCATATAGGCAAGATACAGAGGCAACTACCAAAACATCTCTTCTTCCCGACAAAAGTGATGAAGTAGCACTTAATCTAAGCTTTTCAATTTCGTCATTAATAGATAAATCTTTTTCTATGTAGGTGCCCGAAGTTGGTATGTAAGCTTCTGGCTGATAGTAATCATAATAAGAAACAAAGTACTCTATTGCATTGTTAGGAAAAAACTGTTTAAACTCAGAATATAACTGTGCTGCAAGTGTTTTGTTATGTGCTAATACGATCGTAGGTCGTTGAGTTTTCTCAACAACATTAGCCACTGTAAACGTTTTTCCAGAACCAGTTACACCCAGCAAGGTTTGGTATTTTTCGTCAGATGCTATTCCATTAACAAGTTGTTTGATAGCTCCAGGCTGATCCCCGGTGGGTTTAAATTCGGATTCCAGTACGAATTTCATAATACTCTTCTTTTTCACAATAAAGATACCAAATACCGCGAATAGAATTAGCGAATAAGAGAGAAACTTCCGGTAAGGATTCTACCATCTTCTAATTCAGAACGAAACCAGTATTGGTTTGCAGGTAAAATTTGCCCGTTATAGGTGCCATCCCATCCAGAATCTCCTACTTTTAGCTGAACAAGCAGTTTTCCGTAACGATCAAAAATATAAAGAGTCGAACTTGGCATTATTTCATTTGATACCCCTATGATGTTCCATGAATCATGAAAACCATCACCGTTAGGAGTAAAATATTTTGGGAAACCTATCACCGAAATTTCTTTTGTGGTAACAGGTAAACAACCGTTTTTATCTCGAACATAAATGGTATGAAACCCTGGAGGCACATTGGTTAGGGTAGGGTCATCTTGATATGAACCAATAACACCATCTATGGCTATGGCATATTCGTAATTACCTAATCCATCAGCCATAATAGTTACGGTATTGTTATCACGAGCATCTTTGATAACTGTTGAAGTAATTGTCGCACTACCCGAATCAATAACATTTACTGTTCTGGTTTTAGAGCATCCGGTTCGTATATCGGTTACTGCAACGGTATAAGTTCCTGATTGACCAACAAAAATGGTTTGACTAGTTTCATTTGTAGACCATAGAAAAGTAAAATCGTTTGAGTTACTGCCAAATTGTAAACCACTGTCGATTTGGATATTGGTTTGGTTTTGACAAAAAAAGACTTCGTCTTCTGTGTTAATTTCGGGTAAAGGGTTAAGAAATAATTGCACTTGATTGATACCAAAACATTGATTTAGGTTTTCTACCCTTGCAAATACGATATCTTGTCCTTGTGTTAAAGCAGTAGTATTGGTTATTGAAGTTATAGGGTTAGATTCACTCAATGCATCTTCTATAGATTGGTAATAGCTTACTACCAAATTAGGAGTGGGTATACCATTTAGTATCTGAGGGTCAGCTAATGAAAGATCAAATTGTCGAAATCCATCCTCTATGCCATCATCATCACATAATGTTAGAATAGCATCATTTGCAGATGTAACACTAACTTCCAGATCTAAGGTAGAAATTCTAAAACATCCAGTAGTGTCATTGATGACACGAACAAATAATTGCTGATTTACCATATTGTTTTGATAAACGATTGTGTTTGATATAGAAGGTGTTCCTGCATTTGCAGATGCCATATCTTCAAAAAACAATACTGTTCTGTTAGTTGTGCCTCCCGTGATCTGATCATTCGCTTGGTTAAGATTAAAAAGGGTGATACCGTCTGTTGGATCCATATATTCATCACATTGTACCAAAGAAACTGCGTTTGCAGTTGGCAAAGAATCTACTTCTAGATTAAATTGCGTAATACTTATAGTATTGACACAGGGTTCTGAAGGAGCATATTGCGCTCTAACAAAAATAGCCTGAGGGTTTGTCGTATTTGTGAAAGGAGTATTTTTATCTATGGCGTTAGCACCAGTATTTGCATCTGGTAATGAAGTGTGATAAGTTAATATATGATTTGTAGGACTTAATCCATTAAGGATTTCATTGTCTTTATCTCTCAATAAAAAAGAAACAAATCCATTACTGTCATCACCGTCATTGGCATTATCACAAATCGTAAATGGGGTTGGAGTAGTTATTTGTGGTCCTGGAATGGTTATCAATGTAAAGGTATCTGTAATAAAGCAACCAGTAATTGTATTTTCTATACGTACATGAATGGTTTCATTATTTTGAGTACTCAAATAGGGACTGCTAAGAGGTGCATTATCAATACTGGCATCTTCCTCTGTAGTATGATATGATATTACAGTATTGGTTTGTGTTCCTAATATTGCTGCAGTGTTGCTATCTAGATTAAAATTTGTGACTCCATCATTGGCGTCTCCAACAATATCACATTCTGTAAGATCGAGGTTTGTGGTTGTGCCAGCTGTATTTATAGGACTATCGGGTAATAATGCTGTCCCGGTAAATTCGATATCAAATCCTCCATTCTGGGAAAAATTATCAACCAAAATAATATATTCTTCTCCGGCAAGAGCATCTATAGATCTAACAAAACCGTTTCCTAGAATTCCTGGGCCTTCGGATAGATCTGTTTCTGTATCTCTAAGACCTGTTAGAGTTGATACTCCTGCTGAAATAGGATTTGTAGACGAACATCTAATAGAGTTTCCTAAAGTAGCACATGAAACGTTAGGGCCATATACTGCAAAATCATAATCTTCGCTAGAGCTAGAAGATTCTGGGGTTATCGTAAATGCAAGGGTTCCTGATTGTACAATATTTACTCGCAACCATAAGCTTTGGCTTTCAGGAACAACAAAGCATGCAGGTGAATTACTACCTATTGGAGCGAAATCATTAGCTCCTATACCATTAGAGTTTAATTCTAGATTAGTATTTCCACAAACAGTAATAGAGTTAACACAGTCAGTAGGCTCATTTTGAGAATAACCAACAAAAAATAGGGAGAAAGCAAATAAAATTAAACGTATTTTTCTTTTCATTTGAGGCATTTTTTGCCGGCAAGATATTAAATAATAAATAATTAAATAGAAAACTACTTTATACACCTTATCTGTGACAATATATGTGTTATCCTTGTTCTTATAAATTTACCATAACGACCATTGATAAAAAAGAAAGCATCAGATACTACGATCGAATGCTTTTGAAACTTAGCCTAAATGTGTTACAAGTCTCTCTTTTTTAATATTTTGTAGGATAGAAAGATGAAAATAGCTGTCCAGATAAGAACTATTAAAATTTCATACCAATGTACTGCGTAGTCTTTTTGAAAAGATTCTCCTAGCTGGCTGGCAGCAGATTTAATGAAATTTAATCTGCTAAAAGGCTCGCCAATTAAGTTAGACATGGATTCTAGAGGAAAGAACTGAACAATAGTATCAGCTACCTTCGTTCCTTTAAAAATTTTAAACTTTAGTACAGCATATGTAATGTTTTCCAGCACCCACCAAATGAATAAAAATCCTAGTGCAAAAGCTGATCGTTTTACCAATATTCCAAGAAATATACAGAAAGAGAAAAAACCAAGAAGTTTGGTGAAATAAGCGATAATATATTCGAGATCAGTAATTATGATCGAAAACTCACTGTAATCAGAAAAGGTTAATCCCAAAATCAACGATACCAGTAGTAAAAACAGTGTAGATATTAATGAAAAAGCAACTACGGTAAGAAATTTTGATGCTATAAATTCCTTTTTACTAAGACCATCAATAAGGTTTTGTTTTAAGGTTCTATGACTATACTCATTGGCCATCATTGAGACAATGATAATTGCCAAAAATAACTTTGCCCAGGCAGCGATATAAGAATTGAAATGCCATATATATGGAAAATTAAAAATTCCCTGATCAGCAATTCTAAAATGAATTCCTGCAAAATTGAATTCTATAGAAGCAATCAGTGCAATAAACGTAATTAGAACAAAATAGGTGATAATAATTACTTTAGAAGCTTTATTGTGTCTTAATTTTTGAAATTCTATATTTAGTAATCTTAACATTCTATTAGTTTAAGTTGTTAGTTAGTTGTAAGAATTGTTCTTCCAGACTTTCTTTTCGTTTTACCAAATGGGTTAGCGTAATTCCGTCTTTACTCAGTTGTTTATTAAGGCTTTCTGCATCCAGTTCATGTGCTAAAAAAGCAATGATTTTGCCGTCTTCTTCTTTAAATCGATCAAACTTATCATGTTTAGAAATCCATTCTTTTAGAATTGTATTTTCATTGCTATTCAATTCAAAAAAACCATGACTTGCATTCATTTCATCAACTCTTCCCGAGTAAAGTTTGGCTCCTTTTCTAAGAATCACCACATGACTACATACTTTTTCTACTTCATCAAGTAGGTGAGAAGCAAGTAAGATAGTGGTACCTTGTTTGGCAATTTTTTTAATGATTTCTCTAATTTGATGAATTCCCTGCGGGTCAAGACCATTGGTAGGTTCATCCAGGATGAGTATTTCTGGGTCATTGAGTAACGCTGATGCGATAGCTAATCGCTGCTTCATTCCTAAAGAGAAGGTATTAAACTTACTATCTTTTCTATCTAATAACCCCACGATTTCAAGCTTTTCTTCTATTTTAGAGGTTGAAACTTCTTTGATTTGACACACAAGTTTTAAGTTTTGTACTGCGGTCATATAGGGATAAAAATTAGGACGTTCTATAATTGCTCCTACTTTTTTAAGAGCTTCGTGGGTGGAGATATTACCATCAAACCATGTGAACTCTCCTGATGTTTTATTGACTACGTTAAGCACAATTCCTAAAGTGGTAGATTTGCCACTTCCGTTAGGACCCAGAATACCATAAACATTTCCTTTTTTTATAGTAAAAGATAGATTACTAACTGCAGTGAGTGCTCCAAATTTTTTAGACAAGTTGTTTAAGGTAAGAATATTTTCCAATTCGTTTGTTTTTGGAGGTTATATAGTTAAGAGACGATAAATCCGGTTTTTTGTTACATCCTATTTTAAACTATTGTTGGATTTAAATCGTATTGTTTGGTTAGATTTTCTAGCAAAAAACTAGTTTAAGCAGGAATACAAGCGAATTCTATGATAATCCTAATCTTCGCATTTTTGAAATTTGTAAATTGCCTTTTTTACCTGAAGTTGCTATGGACGAAAAGTTAATGTCGAAAAAAAAACCTACGTACCCTATTGGAGATATGTTGGATAAGTATTTGAAAGAATGTAACCGTAAAATTAAGATTCCGGTATTTTATGATGACCTCTTAAGATTTGCTGGCTCTGTGGTAGTTTATGATAATAATGATCAGGATACTTTATGGGTTCGAGTGTATTATGAAGAACATGAGCGCCCAGAAATAGAGTCAAGTCTTAAAAAAGTGTACATTATACTTCACTCTGATGGAAATTTTGATGCAATAGAATTTCTTAATATTGATGCCATTGATTATTGTACTTTTGGTAACTCTAAACCATTTAGGATAAAGATTAGAAATATTCTTAATGATAATTATACGTATATCTATGTAAAAAAAGCAGATGCATCTCGAATTTATGGATTAGAGTTAGAACATTTGTTTTCACCCAATAGAATTAATTTTTTGGTGTATAAAAACACCTTAATAGAAGAGCATATTGCAGGAATCCCTGGGGATGTATTTATCAAGGATTTTTTACCTGATTTAAGTGATCAGGCCAAGGCGCAAATCGCTAAAGAGTTTGTGAAATTTAATGAACGATGTCAGATGCGTTTATTAGGGGATATGCGATCTTATAATTATGTGATTATCCCAATTCATGATTTTGATCATGTAGAGTATAAGATACGGCCTATCGATTTTGATCAACAATGTTTTGAAGGAAAATTAAAAGTGTATCAACCGCAATTTTTTAAGGAAAATTATAAGATGGTTAAAGTGGTTACCGATAGATTGCAACCAAGTTCTATAGAACAATATAAGAAAGAAGAACGCTCAATATTAGCCAAGCGTATAATGACAACCAGATCACGATATGAAAATCTTGTGGCTTGCATGTGCGAAGATCGAATTACTACACAAGAGAATTTAAATGAACTTCGGGAGCATCTGTATAATTTTACGTTAGACTTAAAATTTCGACGTAGCCAGTCGATGGGTGAGATTCTAAAAACGGCCATGGAGTTTGTAAGACGTAATTATGAAAATATAAATATGAAGAGACTTCTTGATGGAGATTGAAAAAAAATAGACAAAATTTATTGAACACCGTCAGATTATAAATTAAGTATTCAAAAATATATTGGATATGTATTTTGTCCATGCCCAAGTATCTACTGGTTCCTTTTCCAAAATACTTTTTCACAGGAATAAGTTAAATTTATTCCTGTGAAAAAGTAATAAAAAACGAATATTACATCAAGTAGCATGAATTCTATTTAAATACGCAAAATAAGGTTAAAATCTACTTTTAATTGAGTTTCTGATTTATCACTATATTCCAGATTTTATCTATGGTATCACCAATTTCAATAAAATCATCACTCATATTTGTAACAAAATAATATCCTCTATTCTTTACCGGATCAAAGGCACACATAGTGATCACTCCTGGATCACCACCTGTGTGTCCAATTACACCATTCTCATTAATATCCCAAAAAAGACCCTTATACATGTTTTGTTCTTCATTATTTTTAGCCTGAGTACGAAACATTTCTTTATAAGAATGTGATGATAATAAAGTGCCGCTCCCTTTAAAGCCTTTCATCATTTCCATTAGGTATTTACTAAAATCTGAAGGGCTGGTTATCAATCCACCATCTGCTTTTGTTACCAATGAGTATTGAGGTACGACAAATTCTTTATCATAATATAACTCAGCAAAATTTTTCATATTTACATCATCAAAACCCCAACCTGTTGCATTCATTTGTAAAGGTTCGAAAATATGTGTGTTGGTAAACTCTTCGTATGTAACCCCAGTTGCACATTCTACCACAAATGCAGCTAATGTTGCAGCAATATTGCTGTATTGATATCTTCCTCCTGGAACATCTTCAGTAAAATTATCCATGGTATACCAATCACCAGATGTAGACAATATATTTTTTAAAAAAGCAGATTCATCTATTTTTACATTGGTTTTTACAAATCCCATAATAGGTTGAATATCTGTTGGATATAGTGATGTGTCTACCTCGTCTGGGTTTTCGAATACGTAACTTCTGAAATACATTTCACCATCAATAATACCTGATGTATGTGTGGCTAAATGTCTAATAGTAATTTTTTTATCTGGATGATGCGGACTGACAACGGTAAAAGGTAAATATGAATTGATGTCGGTATCCAGATCAAGTTTACCAATTTCTACAGCTTTCATTATTGCCAATCCGATTAGAGTTTTTGATATAGATGCAATATTCTGAATTGTGTGACTTCCGTATTTTTCATTTTTAACTATAGATTCATATCCAAAAGAGTTTTGATATATGACCTTGTTGCTATTTACTACTGTAACAGAAAATCCCGCCAGTTCTGAATCTTTTAAAGCTGCTTCTAATTTTAAACTAAGAGCATTGTTGTTTGTATTAATATTGTTATCATCGTCATTACACGCTATTATAAAAAATAACACTAGTATGAAGGTTATAATTTTTTTCATTTCATTATAGTTTTATACATTCTTTAAAAAATAATAAAAGGCCACTTTATTCTTCAATGATATCATTATCAAAGACAAGGGAAAGTTAAGAGGATTGCATTTGTTCGAATTTTTAACAAATATTTGTAATATGAAAAAGTTTATACTAACCCAGATGATGGGTGAGTAGTTCGGATTAAAATAACATCTTTATGAGCGTTTTTTATGTAAAAATCATTTATTGGTCACAAAACTGGTTTAAAACCCTGCACTTTAGTGCAGTTACTTTAGTACTATAAAAATCTATATTTTAGATTTATGGAATCAAAATATAGAAAAAGCTCACATACAGTTAGTAG
>NZ_JBFMKP010000036.1:501-48715 GCF_040786235.1 Aquimarina discodermiae | reverse complement strand
CTGTCAATCAATATGTCTATGAACTTTTTATAATTACTGAAGCAATCTTCTTCGCCAGTAAATACTTGTTAATCAATAAGGAATCGAACCCTATAAATGCCTTTTAAAACATCTTACTCCAGCACAATCTTTTTATGAACTTCGCTCTGTTTCTTAAAGCGGGTGCAAATATACAACCCTTTTTTATTCTACAAAGCTTTTTTTAAACTTTTTTTTTGAAATTTATTAATCTCATAATAATCTCAAAAAACAATCAGAACTCCTGCAAAACAATCCTTCGTTTTGCGGCTGCAAACCTACAACCTTTTTTATTTCTAATCACAATTTTTTTGATCTTTTTTTTAAAAGTTTTTTAACCCTTTCTTAAAACCAAACCTTATCTATGAACTTACAAAACAATCTCCCGTTTTGCGGCTGCAAACCTACAACCTTTTTTTATTCTGACAAGATTTTTTTTAAAAAAAATAATTAAAAAATAAATCTCAAAATTAATGCCTCAATGAACAACAAAACTTATAGCCGTTTTGCGGGTGCAAACATACAACTGTTTTCTGCTTTCACAACTATAAATTTGCATTTTTTTTACATTAAATTAACAACTAACTGAATACTCACACGTTACAAACTAAACTTTTTTTAAAAAAATCAACACATCATTTTAAAACTCACATTATTCTAGAAAAACGCGTTAGGGATCGAAGGGAAAACCCCGCAATACGCCAAAAGCGTGTGAGGAGTTGCAACGTAGAGCCCGACCCGAAGGGAAACGCTATCATCAATATCTCTATAATTATTATAGTATACAACCATAACTAGTTTGCCTCATATACCCCCTCCCCTCTTTTCCTTCTATATATTGTATCGACACTATCAAAACAATACGTTAAAAACACAGAAATATCTATTAAATAAATTAAATATACATTATAGTATTGTGTGAGTTTTATTATCGTACTATCTTTGCTGCTTTAATTTCAAGAAAATGATCAAGATTACATTACCCGACAATTCGGTGAGAGAGTACAGCAACAGCATTACAGCTATGGATGTTGCAAAAGATATTAGCGAAGGTTTTGCCAGAAACGTTATTTCTGCCAAGTTTAACGATACTACTATCGAAACAAGTACCGAATTAACCACCGATGGGAATCTGGTTTTATTTACTTGGAAAGATAAAGAAGGTAAAGAAGCTTTTAGACATTCTTCATCACATGTATTAGCACAGGCATTAGAAGAACTTTACCCAGGAGTTAAACTTTCTATTGGTCCTGCTATCGATAATGGATTTTATTATGATGTAGACCTAGATGATCAAACTATTTCTGAGAAAGATTTTAAGAAAATTGAAGATAAAATGCTTGAAATCGCAAGAGGAAAGCACGATTTTAAAATGAGATCTGTTTCTAAAACAGAGGCTTTATCTAAATACAAATCAGAAAATAACGAATATAAAACAGAACTAATAGAAAATCTTGAAGATGGTACCATCACATTTTGTGATCATTCTGACTTTACAGATTTATGCCGTGGAGGACACATTCCTAACACTGGTCTTATTAAAGCTGTAAAAATAATGAGTGTTGCTGGTGCTTATTGGAGAGGTGACGAAAACAACAAACAATTAACTCGAGTTTATGGAACCTCATTTCCTAAACAAAAAGAATTAAAAGAGTATCTAGAATTATTAGAGGAAGCGAAAAAACGTGATCACAGAAAATTAGGTAAAGAATTAGAGCTTTTCACTTTTTCTCAAAAAGTTGGCCAAGGACTACCATTATGGCTTCCTAAAGGTACTGCATTGAGAGATCGTTTGGAGCAATTTTTGAAAAAAGCACAAAAGAAAGCTGGATACCAAATGGTAGCTACTCCACATATAGGTCAAAAAGAACTCTATGTAACCTCTGGGCATTATGCTAAGTATGGAGAAGATAGCTTCCAACCTATCCACACTCCCAATGAAGGAGAGGAGTTTCTTTTAAAACCAATGAATTGCCCTCATCACTGTGAAATATACAATAGCAGCCCTTGGTCATATAGAGATCTACCTATACGATATGCCGAATTTGGCACTGTATATAGATACGAACAAAGTGGTGAACTTCATGGATTGACTCGTGTAAGAGGGTTTACACAAGATGATGCTCATATTTTCTGTACTCCGGATCAGCTTGATGAAGAATTTAAAAAAGTAATCGATCTTGTTTTATACGTATTTGGGTCATTAGGATTTGATAATTTCACAGCACAGGTATCGGTAAGAGATCTTAGCAACCCTGATAAGTATATAGGAGATGTAGAAAATTGGGAAAAAGCAGAAAACGCAATTATCAACGCTGCAAAAGACAAAGGGCTAAATTATGTTATAGAAAGTGGCGAAGCTGCATTTTATGGCCCAAAACTAGATTTCATGGTAAAAGATGCACTAGGAAGAAGTTGGCAATTAGGTACCATACAAGTAGATTACAACTTACCAGAGCGTTTTGACCTTACTTATAAAGGAAGTGACAATGAATTACACAGGCCTATAATGATTCACCGAGCTCCTTTTGGAAGTATGGAAAGATTTATTGCTATATTGCTAGAGCATACAGGGGGTAATTTCCCGCTTTGGTTGATGCCAGAGCAGGCTATTATACTCTCTATCAGTGAGAAATACGAAAAATACGCGGAAAAAGTTTTAAATTTGTTAGAAAATGACGAAATTCGCGCCCTTGCAGATCATAGAAATGAAACTATAGGAAAAAAGATTCGTGAAGCAGAAATGAATAAATTTCCTTATATTATCATTGTTGGTGAGCAAGAAGAAAAAGATAATACGGTATCTGTTCGTAAACATGGAGGAGAGGATTTAGGAGCTATATCGATAGAAGAGTTTTCTAAAATAATAACAGAAGAAATAAAAAGCACTTTAAAACCGTTTAACGGTTAATACTAAAAAAACTAAGTTTAATTTAAAATTTTTAAGTCATAGCAATAAGAAGAAGAAGGTCTCAAAAGCCACTAAGAGTAATCAAAGAAGATGCGCACAGAATCAATCACAAAATTCGTGTTGATGAAGTACGCCTTGTAGGTGACAATATAGAAGTTGGCGTTTATCCCATTAAAAAAGCGATACAACTTGCTGAAGAGCAAGAACTTGACCTTGTAGAAATTTCACCTAAAGCCGTACCACCTGTTTGTAAAATAATGGATTATAAAAAATTCCTTTATGAACAGAAAAAGAGAGACAAGGCCTTAAAATCTAAGGCAACCAAGGTTGTTATAAAAGAAATTAGATTTGGACCTAATACAGATGAACACGATTATGAATTTAAGAAAAAGCACGCAATCAAGTTCTTGAGTGAAGGTGCTAAGCTAAAAGCATACGTTTTCTTTAAAGGTCGTTCTATCATTTATAAAGATCAGGGTCAGATTTTATTACTTAGATTGGCTCAGGAACTTGAAGAATATGGTAAGGTAGAACAAATGCCAAAACTAGAGGGTAAACGTATGATCATGTTTATCGCTCCTAAGAAATAATAAATAGTTCTTTTATCTAGTAATATTAGAGAACTGAAAGATAATAAGTGAGATTATTAAAACAAGGATACAATGCCTAAAATGAAAACAAAATCCAGTGCTAAAAAGCGTTTTAAGCTTACCGGTACTGGTAAAATCAAAAGAAAGCACGCTTTTAAGAGTCACATATTGACTAAAAAATCTAAAAAGCGTAAGCTTGCTTTAACGCACTCTACATTAGTGCACAAAAGCGATGAACAAAGTATTAAAGAACAATTACGTTTAAAGTAATTTTTTTTTAATCCGGTTAGAATTATTATAAACCCAGGAGTTAGGCCCAATAAAAGAGTTCAAAATTTAGAATCTAAAATTCATAATTATTGAATCGCCTACTACTAAAAAATTTAAATTATGCCTAGATCAGTAAATTCTGTTGCAAAAAGAGCTAGAAGAAAAAAAGTTCTTAAACAAGCAAAAGGTTATTTCGGACGTCGTAAAAACGTTTGGACAGTAGCAAAAAACGCGGTTGACAAAGCGATGCAATACTCGTATAGAGACCGTAGAAATAAAAAGAGAACTTTCCGTGCTTTATGGATCACCCGTATCAATGCAGGTGCCCGTTTGTATGGTATGTCTTATTCACAATTTATGGGAAAAGTAAAAGCTAATAATATTGAGCTAAACCGTAAGGTTCTTGCCGACTTAGCAATGAACAACCCAGAAGCTTTTAAAGCGATTGTAGAAAAAGTAAAATAATTCTCTTAGTATTATAAATATCAATCTCACTTATAAAAAAATCCCGCCTAACAGCGGGATTTTTTGTTACCACCAATTTCAACTTCTTTTTTCAATATAATCTTTTCTCAATCTCTTGTTGCTTTAAGGTAATCATAACTCGCAACCAAAAAACTTCACTCCATATTTTCTGTAACGTTTAGCCTAGTAATATTGCACTTCATCAATAAAATCAGTATTTTATCTATCTAAAAAAAGAAGTCAAAATACTTTTTTTTCATTACTTTTAACAAAATCAGACAGATATGAAAATAATTACTTTTTTTCTTACAAAAATACCTCTTTTTGTAGCTCAAGAACTACCCAATCAAGATCACAATACACATACCTCTTCAGAGAGTTTAAATACCGAGCAAGTTTTTGGATTGTTAGAAATGCCTTTTTTAGCAATTGCACTTGTTTTTAGTTTTCTTACGGCTACAAGACTAAAAGGAGGAAAATTTGGCTCGGGTATGACTTTATTGGCATGGGGATTTGTTGTTATGGCATTAGGTCATCTTCATATGCAAATTAATCATATTTTTCATTACAATCTTTTTCAAGATCTATTTGGCAATCAACTTGGAAATTATATATGGTATATCGCATTAATACTTACGTGGGGTCTGTCTGCTTTAGGTTTCTACAAGATATACAAGGCCAGTAAAATATAATATGAATGTTTAAAAGTTGGTTTAACAAAATACTATCTTCTAAAAAAATCATTGCTCCAAAAAACCATGAAAATCAGGAGTTTATTGATTTAATCGATTTTTTATGGAATAAAATCGAAAAAAATACGAACGCCTATAATTTAAAGGCAAAACTGACAATTTTTAAAGAATCTTCTACAGAAAAAAAAATTGAATTATTACCAGAATTATATCTATTACTAGAGAATAACATACTGGAGAACACGAAATCAACCAAACAAAAGTTTAGAAGTAAAATTGCTCAAGAGCACGCTTCGTTATTACAGTATAAAAATTTCAA
Source organism: Aquimarina discodermiae (assembly GCF_040786235.1). Classification (NCBI taxonomy): domain Bacteria; kingdom Pseudomonadati; phylum Bacteroidota; class Flavobacteriia; order Flavobacteriales; family Flavobacteriaceae; genus Aquimarina; species Aquimarina discodermiae. Next base: position 43,450 of record NZ_JBFMKP010000036.1, on the reverse strand, counting down.
ATTAATTTTTGACCCACACGATGAGCAAGAATTGATATTGTGCAAGGTTTTCCTTTTGAGGGTATTAGAAAAATCAACAGAATTATTAGGTAGTTATAATGATCAGAAAATTACTGAAATAAAAAAGTATTTAAATACTAATTACGATTTTGGTAAAATTGACCTTATTATAGAACGAAAAAATTTATTAGAATTTTCTAATCAGATTTATCTGAGAATTAAAAACAGTTTAGGTATTAATGCCATTACAAACATTTATGTTCTTATTTACAAAAACCATTTTCAATCGTATCATTTATTAGATTCCTTTACTGCTACTCTAAACGTAATTCCTGAAGAAATCTTAGCCAAAGACTTTATTGATTTACCCAGTAAGCAACAAATGCATAAAATGCTACAAAAGCAATTGCTTAGTCTGGAGGAGATAAATGAAAAACTTACACGCGAAATTATAGAACGAAAAAAAGTAGAAGAAGAATTAAAGTATAGCGAACACCTAAAGACAACTATTCTTGAAACTGCAATGGACGGAATTATTCTGGTTAATAGCAGAGGAACTGTATTAAATTGGAACAAACAATCAGAGCACATACTTGGTCTAAAAAAAGAAGAAACTCTAGGTACTAGCATTTATAAATTGGTCCCATACAAGCTGAGGCAGCAATTAAAAAGTAGTTTTGACGATTATATCACAAAAGGACATGGAGAGCTTATTAACAAACGAGTTGAAACTTCTGTTACCCGTAGAAATCACTCTATTGCTCATATAGAATTAACTATTATAGCAATCGAAACAAAAGACGATTACCTATTTAATGCGTTTTTTAGAGATATCACGAATCGAAAAAATATCGACAACGAAATACGAGAAGCCAAAGTAATTGCCGAAAAATCTGCAAAAGCAAAATCTGTATTCTTGTCTAACATGAGTCATGAGATAAGAACACCGTTAAACGTGATTCTTGGTCTTACAGGAATATTGCAAAAAAGCAATTTTAGTAAACCCCAAATCGACAGAAAAAATCTGGACGGGATTAGGTTCTCTGCTGAAAATCTCTTAATTCTAATTAACGACATTTTGGATTTTTCAAAAATTGAAGCTGGAAAATTAACACTTCATAATACCGATTTTGATTTACATGGATTAATCACAAATATATCTCGAGGTTTTAAAATAAAAGCCGATGAAAAAGGGCTACAATATACAATGCATATCGGTGCATCTGTTCCTAAATTTATTATCGGTGATCAATTAAGACTTAATCAAATTCTGGTCAATTTACTTGGTAATGCGATAAAATTCACTCAATCTGGTAAAATATCAATTCGTGTTGAAGTTCAAAAATCTAACGACAAGGATACAACCATCTCTTTTTCTGTTCAGGATACTGGTGTAGGTATAGCCGAAGACAAACTAAAAAACATTTTTGAAAGCTTTTATCAAGTTCATAAACCTGGTAAAAATAAAATTGAAGGAACAGGACTAGGGCTTTCTATTTCTAAACAATTAATTGAAATTCAGGGAGGTAAATTAAATGCCGAAAGCCAACCTGGAATAGGGTCTACCTTTTGCTTTTCTATAGCTTATGAAAAAAGTAATTTTAAATCTTCAAAATCAGGTAAAAAATCCACCTTTATAAATGACAATATTCATAGTTTATCGAATCTAAAAGCATTGATTGTTGAAGATAACAAAATGAATCAGTTTTTTATAAAACAAGTTTTCTCGAATTGGGGTATTACTTCAGACATTGCTGATAACGGAAAAATAGCTTTAGAAAAACTTGAGGGTCAATTGTACGATCTTATATTAATGGATATGCATATGCCAGTAATGGATGGTCCAGAAGCAGCCAAAAATATACGTAATTCTAAAAACAATCGAATTAATAAAATTCCGATCATCGCTTGTTCGGCAGATGTTTTTCCAGAGTCAAAAAAAAGAGCGCTTGAGTCTGGCATGAATTACTATCTTACTAAACCGTTAAACGAACAAACACTAGAAGAAGTTCTTTTAAACATTGTATCGGTTACCGCTAACAAAAGTAGTTCAACGAACAATTCTTCAAAAAATAATACCTCATCAAACACTAAAATTTCAGAAGAACTTTGTGATTTATCATTCTTAAAAAAAACTTTTGACAACGATACAGAGATCATCAAAGGGATTCTTCAGATATTTATAGAAGAAACTCCAAAAGACTATAAAAATCTAACTTTGGCTATTAAAGAAAAAAAAGAAGGTGAAATAAAACAAATGGCGCATAAACTTAAATCAAGTTTTAAAACAATTGGATTGCAAAATGAAGCTGCTATTTTAGAAAAAATAGAGAAACTATCTCTAGAGTCTTCAAAATTTAATGTGTTAGAAGTACTTTTTTCAGATTTATCAAAGTTATACCCAAAGATTATTAAAGAAATTAAGCAATCTATCTTAGCGTTAGAATCATAAAATCATCAAAAAAAGAAATTAGTTTATCTTCCCTATTACTATCTTTACCCCCATGCAAAATCAAATAACCAGTGTCCAGAACGACCGAATAAAATTTCTAAACCAACTTAAAGAAAAGTCTAGGGTTCGAAAAAAAGAAAAACGTTTTATCGTTGAGGGCAAACGTGAAATTTCTTTAGCGATACAGGGAGGATATGACATCACGCAACTTTATTACTGTACCTCTATCATAAGCTATGAAGAGGTTGTTGCAATTACCGCTTTATATCAAAAAACAATACATTTATTTGAAATTACACAAAATATTTATGAAAAGCTCGCATATAGAACCACTACAGAAGGTGTGTTAGCACTCGCAGTTGCCAAAGAAACAGATATCCATAACTTTGTTTTACCCTCAAAAAACTCTTTAATTCTCGTTGCAGAGGCACCAGAAAAGCCCGGTAATATAGGTGCGTTACTACGTACCGCTGATGCTGCCCAACTAGATGCAGTTTTTATTGCAAACCCAAAAACGGACATCTATAATCCTAATATTATTAGATCTAGTGTTGGTTGTTTGTTTACAAATACCATTGCAACAGGATCCACTCAAGATATTGTAAACTTTTTAAAAGCAAACGACATTCATATTTATGGAGCTGCATTACAAGCATCTGTAAATTATCACACACAAGATTATACTAAACCCACTGCTATAGTCGTTGGTACAGAAGCTACCGGTTTGAGCGAACATTTTTTGACAAACACTACTCAAAACATTAAAATACCAATGAACGGGGTAATCGATTCTATGAATGTTTCGGTAGCAGCCGGAATACTTATTTTTGAGGCAAAACGACAACGTGACTTTAAAAACTAAGAGATAATAACATAATTACAATTAAATTCATTAACTTACTATTCCCTACTACGCTCCAAATGTTTGACTACTAATGCTATAAACCAATGACCCCTTATTCCCTATTTTATTTTCTGATACTCATTATTATTATTGTTTTTCTGGTTGATTCTCTATTAAGTATCCTAAATGCGAGACATTATACCAAAGAAATCCCAGAAGAACTGGTTGATGTATATCCTGATGAAGAATATCAAAAATCTATTGATTATAAAAAAGCCAATTTTAAATTTAAACTGGTTTCTTCTACTATTTCACTTATCATAATGCTTTTGTTTTTTTTTCTTGACGGCTTTTCTTTGGTAGATAGTATCTCCAGAAGTGTTTCTAACAATCCCGTCATTATAGGGCTTGTCTTTTTTGGAATCATTATGATTGGTGGAGATCTACTTTCTACTCCTGCTGTTTACTATAAAATTTTTGTAATCGAAGAAAAGTTTGGGTTTAATAAAACGACCATTGCTACATTTTTTACTGATAAAATAAAAGGTATTTTGATGATGATTATTGTAGGAGGTGGATTGCTTGCCTTGGTAATGTGGTTTTATCAACTCACAGGCCCCTATTTTTGGATTTATGCCTGGATATTGTTTTCTATTTTTACTCTTGCGATGAATATGTTCTATGCAAAACTTATTGTACCTATATTCAATAAACAGATTCCGCTAGAAACCGGAGAATTAAGAGATACCATAGAAGCCTATGCAAAAAGAGTTGGGTTTCAATTAAAAGATATTTTTATCATTGATGGTTCTAAAAGAAGTACCAAAGCTAATGCTTATTTCTCTGGTTTTGGTAGTGAAAAAAGAATTACACTTTATGATACACTTATTAAAGACCTTACCAAGGAAGAAGTAGTAGCGGTATTGGCACATGAGGTAGGGCATTATAAAAAAAAGCATGTAATTGTTAATTTATTTTTATCTATCGCACTTACGGGTCTTACTTTATGGTTTTTATCATTACTAATAGCAAATCCCATTCTTTCTGAAGCCCTTGGCGTAGAAAAAGCTTCATTTCATATTGGTCTTATCGCCTTTGGAATCTTGTACAGTCCCATTTCAGAAGTTACGGGGTTATTAATGAATATTGTTTCCAGAGTATTTGAATATCAAGCAGATGATTATGCTAAAAATACCTATAATGCAGAAGCTTTGATAAGCAGCTTAAAGAAGCTTTCAAAAAACAACCTTAGTAATTTGACTCCACATCCCGCAATGGTATTTATACATTACTCCCACCCTACTTTGTTACAACGAATAAAAAATTTAAAAAAATAGTTTTATTACCCTAACAAGTACTTGGTGGTTACGTTTCTTAATTGTACTTTTAATTATTATTGTCAAAATTATACACTCATAATTCACACAAAGTATGATTTTGATCCATCAATAATATATAGGGAAACGATACACATTATTATAAAATAGGGCTTTATAAAAAAACGTTATGTTATGACCGAAGCTGCTATAGAAGAAGAAAACAAACAGATTGCAAAGCAATACAAAGAATTGCTTCGTATTAGTTATAGGGATCTAAGCAAAAAAGATAAATCACTTATAAGACAGGCTTTTGATATAGCCGTAGATGCTCATAAAGATCAAAGACGAAAAAGCGGAGAGGCATATATCTTTCATCCTATTGCGGTTGCAAAAATTGTCGCGAGTGAAATTGGATTGGACGCGACCTCTATTGCAGCTGCCTTACTACATGATGTTGTAGAAGATACCGATTATACCCTTGTAGATATCGAACAAATGTTTGGCGAAACTGTCGCCAGAATTGTCGATGGCCTTACCAAAATATCTTCTCTTAAGAAAGATAAAGACATATCTCTGCAAGCAGAAAATTTCAGAAAAATGTTACTTACTCTTAATGATGATGTAAGAGTAATTATTATAAAGATTGCCGATCGATTGCACAATATGCAAACGATGGATTCTATGCGACCTGATAAACAGGTAAAAATAGCTTCTGAAACATTGTATATCTATGCACCACTAGCACATCGTATCGGATTATATAACATCAAAACCGAATTAGAGGATCTAGGACTAAAATATACCGAACCTGAAGTTTATAAGGATATCCTCGAAAAAATAAAGGAAAGTAAAGAAGAACAAGACGAGTATATCGAAAAGTTTTCTGATCAGATCAAAGAAGGACTGGATAGAGAAGGCTTAAATTATGAAATTAAAGGAAGACCAAAATCCATTTTTTCTATTCGACGAAAGATGGTTAAACAAAATATATCTTTTGAAGAGGTCTATGATAAATTTGCCGTTAGAATCATTTATAAATCTGATATAGAAAACGAAAAATTTATTGCTTGGAAAATCTACACTGTTGTTACCGACTATTACAGACCCAACCCGATAAGACTTAGAGATTGGATTTCTCAACCAAAATCTACTGGTTATGAGGCGTTACATATTACTGTTATTGGTCCCGATAGTAAGTGGGTAGAAGTACAAATTAGAAGTGAGCGTATGCACGAAATAGCAGAAAAAGGGTATGCCGCTCATTATAAATACAAAAATAATGAAGAAAAACAAGATCAAGGGCTAGACGGGTGGCTAAACAGATTACAAGAAGCTCTCGAAAATTCTGAAGCGAATGCAGTAGATTTTGTTGAAGAATTTAAACTTAATTTATACGCAAAAGAGATTTTTGTTTTCACCCCAGAGGGAGACCTAAAATCGTTACCTAAGGGAGCAACGGCACTAGATTTTGGTTTTAGTGTACATACTGAAGTAGGGTTGAAAACAAGAGGAACCAGAGTTAATGGTAAACTGGTTCCGCTAAGTCATCAACTTAAAAATGGAGATCAGGTAGAAATCATCACTTCAAATAAATCTAAACCTTCTTCTAGCTGGTTGGATTATGCTACCACCGCCAGAGCCAGAGCTAAAATAAAATCTGCCTTAAGAGATGAGAAAAAGCAAATTGCAGAAGATGGCAAGGTAATCCTTAAACGAAAGCTTCGCTCTCAGAAAATAACAATGAGTGAAAAAGTGATCAATGAACTTGTACTCTACTTTAAACTAAAAACCAGTCTTGATTTATTTTACAGAGTGGGTATTGGTACCATTGATAATCAAAAAATTAAAGAGTTTGCAACGACACGTAGCAATGTCTTTATGAATTTTATAAAGAATAGGATTCGACGAGGTAATGTAAAAGACATTTCTAAAGATGAGATAACCTCTAAGTATGACTTGCTTGTTTTTGGTAAAGACTCTGAAAAATTAGAATATAAGTTATCTAATTGTTGTAATCCAATTCCTGGGGATGATGTATTTGGTTTTATTACGGTTAATGAAGGAATTAAAGTTCATAAAAACGATTGCCCAAATGCATTACAATTACAAAGCAATTATGCCTATAGAATTATCCTTTCAAAATGGATCGATTCTAGCCAGGAAGAGTTTAAGGCAGTTATTAGGCTTAATGGTATTGATAACATTGGTGTTGTAAACGATGTAACACAAATAATTTCTAACAACATGCATCTGGCCATCTATAACATGAACTTTGATACTAATGACGGTGTCTTTACGGGAAAGATTACTGTGGGTGTTAAAAACAAAAATACTTTAAAAACGGTCATTAAAAACTTATCTAAGATAAATGGTATTGATAAAGTGGTAAGAGAATAAATTTTAATAAACACTGTAAAAATCGATACTTTATGCACTTATCACTGTTACTGAAAACAAACTTATTTTAATTCCTTCTTTTGGGTTAGGGAGCTAATAAAAAATAATGTAACTTTGCTTTTTTATACGTATGAGTACTAAAGCAACTACACAAAACGACCAGGTTATCGTTAAAAATGTGTTTACCGGCTTCTTAGAAGAAAAAGGTCATAGGAAAACACCCGAAAGATACGCTATACTTCAGGAGATATATGAAAGCGATGATCATTTTGATATAGAATCTCTATACATCAAAATGAAAAATAAAAACTACCGGGTTAGCAGAGCCACTTTATATAACACTATAGAACTATTGTTAGAGTGTAAGTTGGTTAGGAAACATCAATTTGGGCAAAATCAGGCTCAGTATGAAAAATCTTATTTCGATAGACAGCACGACCATCTAATTCTTACAGATACGGGTGATGTTCTCGAATTTTGTGATCCAAGGATCCAATCTATTAAAAAAACAATCGAAGAAATTTTTAATGTAGATATTACAAATCACTCTTTATATTTCTACGGAACAAAAAAAAAATCAACAAATCAAGATAAATAATGGCGGTAAACTTATTGCTAGGTCTTCAATGGGGAGACGAAGGTAAAGGAAAAATAGTAGACGTTCTTACAAAAGATTATGATATTATTGCCCGTTTTCAGGGAGGTCCAAATGCAGGACACACCCTAGAATTTGACGGAATAAAACATGTATTACATACAATCCCTAGTGGTATTTTTCATGACAAAGCCATCAACCTTATCGGAAATGGTGTTGTGATTGACCCCGTGATTTTTAAAGAAGAATTAGATAAGTTAGACAATAAATTTAATTTAGATTACAAACCAAAACTGCTTATTTCAAGAAAAGCACATTTAATACTTCCTACTCATAAAATTCTAGATCAAGCTTCTGAAGTTTCTAAAGGAAAAGCTAAAATAGGCTCTACCTTAAAAGGAATTGGCCCCACCTATATGGATAAAACGGGTAGAAATGGTATTCGAATCGGAGACTTAGAACTTGACGACTGGAAAAAACGTTATCGCTCTCTTGCTAATAAACATGAAGCCATGATCGATTTCTACGATGCAAAAATCGAATATGATCTAGATGAAATGGAAGAGAAATTTTTTGAAGCAATAGAAGTGCTAAAAACACTTACTTTTATAGATAGTGAAGAGTACTTACATCAAGCTCAAAAAGAAGGAAAAACTATTTTGGCAGAAGGTGCACAAGGATCTTTGTTAGATATTGATTTTGGAACCTACCCTTTTGTAACTTCATCTAACACTACTGCAGCAGGTGCCTGTACAGGTTTGGGAATTGCCCCAAATAAAATCAAAGATGTTTTCGGAATTTTTAAAGCGTATACCACTCGTGTGGGTAGCGGACCTTTTCCTACAGAATTGTTTGACAAAGATGGCGAAATCATGGCTAGTGTAGGTAATGAATTTGGAGCTACTACAGGGCGAGCAAGACGATGTGGGTGGTTAGATCTTGTTGCTCTTAAATATGCTGTACAAGTAAATGGAGTAACAAAACTAATGATGATGAAAGGTGATGTTTTAAGTGGATTCCAAACATTAAAAGTGTGTACTGCATACTCTTATAAAGGAGAAACGATAACACACTTACCTTATAATATAGAGCCAGAAAATGTAACTCCTATCTATACAGAAATGCAAGGTTGGTCTGAAAATCTAACTGGCATGACTAACGCTTCTGAGTTACCAAAAGAATTGAATGAGTACATTTCATTTTTGGAAAAAGAACTAGAAACACCTATTACAATTGTTTCTGTAGGACCTGATAGAAAACAAACAATCCACAGATAAACATATCGTTACTACATAACACAACACCAAAAATCCCCAAATAGTAAAAACTACTTGGGGATTTTTTATTCACAAAACTCAACTTCTAATTTGACCTAAAGTCATAATCATTTTTACGATTTTGACTAACAAATTATTCTTTCCAACTCCAGGCCAACCAAATAATTAATAACATAGCGGCGATCTCAACACTAGCAAAAAGCAAATAATAAGCAGAGCTCCATCCGCCTAGGATTACAGCCAAAATATTAATAATTGCTATACTAATATTTGCCAGACGATTTGTTTTATATTTTAACACTCTAGATAGTAAAATCATAATAATCACAGTTTCCATAAGAAGCGCTGCCCCTACCAAAAATGCAGGAGGCACCTCTATTTTATCCATAAGTAATATATGGATAGGTGCATTATGATCTAGCAAAGAAATCATATCTGCATACAACATATTAAGCAACACAAATATCCATAGTGTAGAGAGTACCACTCTAATATCTGTATTTGGGCCAATTATACTTTTAGCTATCATTACATTCTTCTTTAATAAATTATAGAATCTTCTTTACTTAAACCTATTTTATGCATTAGAAAACCTATTACACCATATAGCTACTACAAATACAGACGCTTTGCTTTGCTTCGTTTCTTGATTTAATACATTTTCAAACTTCATTATAAAGTTCTACTACATAAAGTGGGTTAAAAACAACGGGGTACCTAAATAGACGTTCTTATTTTGTATATGGTTGCCCAAGATCATAAAAATCCTATTATCAATTATTTATATTATGACATCTATTAGTATTTCAGTTGATCGACAGAATATATTTGTTTCGTCGAAAGCTATTTAACTTTGATCTATGGTTCACTATAGAAATGTCATATAGCATGTACTTTTACAACATAGTTACTATAACAATGTATTGTAATATGAAACATAAAGTAAGTAAGCAATGGCTTGCCTCTAAAAAGAAACATACTACTATTACTTTTTCATAACATCATAACGAATCTAAAAGCTAAAAGGTGCTGGCGGTATTTATACGGGTAGTTTTCAGCTAAAGATTAACAATAAAAAGCCTGATAAACTTCTAGAATTTACCAGGCTTGATTAAAATTTGGTTAGTTGATTTACTTAAAACAGTTTAAAGTGGTTAATGGTCTTTTAATACAATTTATTATATATTATTAAAATCAAATTATTGTTTAATTAACTTACCATTGATTTTCTCTTTACCATACGATACGGTATAAAAATACATTCCTCCTTTTAAAGCACTTATATCAAAGCTTTTTTGGTTTCTTCCTTTTTGTATGTTATTATTTTTAAAGTCCAAAACTTTGGCTCCACTGGTACTAAATACTTGCAATCTAAAATCAGTATCTGATATTTCATTTTCTATGCTAACATTTATTTGATTTCCTATAATTGGGTTAGGAAAAATTCTAATCTTGTTATCACTCTTAGTTATTGTTTTGGCACTGGCGGTAGCACCATCCAATCCATCTAGATAGGCTCTTACCGCATCAGAGAAAATCAATCCATCAAACTCATCCCAATTAATAGACCAGCTCATTACACCTCTAAGGTCTGGGTAGGTTTGTGTTAATGAATACTGTCCTCCGAATGAGGTCCCTTTTATAAGATAATCTAATGCAGTTATTACACCTTCTGATCCTGTATGTCCTCCTCCTGCATTAAATGCAGCGGGAACCCCAATCAATATCTGATCGGGACGAAGTGCCGGGAAGAATTTACTTTGATCTTTGGTGATAGGAAAACCTTTTAACAACATATCTACCAGAGACACATAAAAATCAGAATTTCCCATATTGTAAGCTCTATCATCTAATGCCGTAATTTGCCCAGAGTTATAATACTGTACTTGTAAAAACGTAAGTTTATCGCGTAAGGCATGAATTATCGGTAAATAAGCACCTGCTCTTCTATCGGCTCCTTGGGATATTCCTCCATAAAACGAATATCCTAATTGTACAAAGAAGGTTTCGGGTGCCATGGTAAGTATAAAATCATTTCCAAAATGGTCACAAATACTCTGAATACCATTTATCGTATTAACAATAACTGGAGTGGTCGGATTTGCAAAATCAGTATCTCCAAAATCAAAAGATAACGACTGCCCTTCAAAATCAATATCTATACCATCAAAATCATATTCTTCTACGATTGCAATCATAGAATTAATAAACTTATCCCGAGCTGATATTGTATTTAATCGAACTTGTCCTTCTGCTCCTCCAATAGAAATAATCACTTTTTTGTTCTGACTTTTCAATAGTTGAATATCTGCCTTAAAATCATTTACATCATAATTTATAGTACTAAACTCTGGAGCCAATTCGAACCCAATTTCTCCATCGGTAGGTGATACCTTAGCTACCGCAAAAGATACATTGATAATATCCCAATTAGGCGAAACGTCTTTTAATGCGATAATCCCTGTTCCGTTATCAAAATTATGCCAATACCCGTTTAAGATTCTTGCCGGAAGAGGCCCTCCTCCTCCTCCCGGAGTAGTTACACGAATATTTACTACACTAGATGTAGTTGAAATATTATCATTATCTGTAGCCACAGCGGTAAGTGCATAATTACCCAAAGCAAGGTTACTCCAAATAAAGCTATATGGGCTTGAAGTATCTTCTCCTAATTTGGTTCCATTACTAAAAAATTCTACCTTGGCGATTGTACCATTGCCATCTGTAGCATCGGCATTTATCGTAATACTAGTACCTTCTATAAATGATTGTAAATTAGAAGGTGAAGTAATGGCTACATTTGGATCCTCTCCCCCACCGGTACATTCTCCGACCAACTCCCATGCATCTGCCCAATCGGTACCAGTACCAGGAGCATAGGCTGCAGCACTACCATTACACCATCCGGTAAATGGCCATGGCTTACACTCATATAGATTCCCGTCATTTTGCACCTGACTCCCTTCAACATATCCTCCGCCTTCTGTATACTGTGGTGCATCACAATTTCCTCCGCCACCATCATTTTCTACCGTAACACTTATAGCAGATGAAGTTGTTGTAGCCCCATCATTATCGGTAGCTATAGCGGTAAGACTGTGAACACCTTCGGTGGCAATCCAATCAATAGTATAGGGTGCATTTGTATCTTCACCTATTAAACTAGCATCTACATAAAAAGCTACTTTTGTTACAGTACCATTGGCATCACTAGCAATTGCAGTTATCGATATACTTTGCCCAGCTATATGAGTAGACCCATTTGTTGGGCTGGTGATTGATACAGTAGGTGGTGGTGGACCATCTGTCTCTACAAGAATTGATATTTGAGAAGAAAGCGTTTCTGCATTGCCATTATCGGTAGCACGAGCCGTAATCGTACGATCTCCTATTTCTGCTATCCAATTTATTGCATATGGCGCCGTAGTATCTTCTCCTATTACAGTACCATCTATAAGAAACTCTACTTTGGTAACCGCGCCGTCAATATCAGATGCATCTGCAGTAATAGTTACCGTATCTCCAATCAAAAAGGTAGTTCCTGAAATAGGAGAAGTAACTGCTACTGTAGGCGCTTCATTAGGCCCACTACATGACCCAATTACCAACCATGGCCCCCACTGAGAATTATTGCTTTCTGGATTTTGATTCTGAGTCCAATGATAAGCTTCGTATTCGATATTTTGATAAGATACTCTGTCTCCTTGAGTATAGATTTGTGCTGCATCCCATGGCGGAGATACACAGGCCGTAGCTTGCTCGACGAATAAATTCTTTGTATCTAAAGCAATAAGATGTGAAGAGTACATCATACAACAGAGTACTGTGAGGAGTATCCGAACCCCTATTTTTTGATTTTTGATGAAATGTGTGTTAAAAATTTTCATAGTGTTGGTATTTAAAAATGTAGTATTTGATTTTTACATGCTATTTTAGAATACGTTGCTTCGTTAACTTATTCAATCACGAAGAGAGAATAGTTGTAATCATCTGACTATAAGAGATAAATCAACGCATGAATTTCAGACAATTCAGAATCTCATGCTATTTATGCAAAAGGGGGAAGTTATTACATCAAATGTTACTTCTAATAAAAAAGCGCTATACCGAAAAAAAGCACTTTGGATGTTTACGAGTTTTTAAAGTGAATTTTAGATTTTTCATAGCTGTGATACGTTATAAATGAGTTTATGTATTTTAAGAGAAAGAGTATCAAAACGCTTTCTTTTTTAAGATATCAATAAGTATCGCTCTTGAAAAATTAATTAGATAAACGACTATAATTTAAAGCTTTTCAGAAGGTTAACCTCAACAAAGTGAGTTTACAGGTAAGTAGTATGCACTTCAAATTCATTTTAAAAATGTATGAATAACGCTTTCAATCACAAAATTATATTGTTCATAAAATAAATAGTAGGGTTACTTTTATTTTTAGTTTCTATGATTCAAGATTAACACTTCCATTCGTCGACAGAATGTATATGATTCGTCTACAGATACACAACTTTGAACTGATCAATTCGATAGAATTAGTCTAATAGATATACTTTTATAACATAGTTTTTACAACACAGTATTTTTAATATGAAACATAAAGTAAGTAAGTGGTACTTACCTCTAAAAAGAAACATATAGACAATACTTTTTCATAAAATAGTTCTTTAATTTCATAATTACGACAATCCGATAACTGAAGAACACCGGCGGCATTAAGGGTGAGCTTCAGTTTAAGGATTACTATCAAGGTAAACCCTAACATAATATAAGGGTTTATATATTGTATTTATTCAAAAAGTAAAACACTATAGTATAACAACTAAATAAACGATTACCCTTATAGTTCAAACAACGTTTAACTTCTAGATAAGTTATGTAACAAAAGACTACAACTACCTGTCTTATCATCCAGATATCCCAAATCAAAAACTGTTTGCATTGTATATAGCAACATGTAAAAGAAGTAGAGATTACTACAATACATACAGAATCGCAACAATTTACAAATACACTCGTATTTAATATATCTGTATGATCTTTGATTTCATCTTTATTTACCTAATCATTAGCAACAATTTTCGTTATTTTGCATTCAAATTCAAATCTCTTGAAAAAGAAATTCTTTTACATACTAGTTTCGCTTTTATTTTCGGCGACATTACAGGCCCAGGAAGGAAAACAAATTAAAGTACAATCAGATCGTACTATTAAAGATCAAAATAGATTTCCTGGTGCAACCATACTTGCCAAAGTAGACAAACAGGTTTACATGCAACATGAAGGTATCGAAATATGGTGTGATCAGGCCATTCATTATGGTGAAGACAGATTTGTCAAAGCCCTGGGAAATGTTATTATAAAACAAGGAGACACACTTACTATGACGAGTAAATACGCAGAGTATAATGGTGTTACTCAATTTGCATATGCCAGTGATAATGTATATATGGAAACTCCTTCTAACACCTTAAGATCAGACACTTTATTCTTTGATCGGTTGCGACAACAAGCCTATTATCGTAGTGGTGGAACTGTAAAAGATTCATCTAATACGCTTACAAGTAAGATCGGGCGTTATTTTATGGATAGAAAACAGTATTCTTTTAACACCAATGTTAAGATTGTAAATCCCGAAAACACTGTAGATTCTGATAGACTCGATTATTATACAGAAAATGGTCATGCCTATTTATACGGACCTTCTACAGTAAAAGGAAAAGAAAGTACATTGTATTGCGAACGTGGATTCTATGACACCAAAGTCAAAACTGGTTATGCTATAAAAAATGCGCGTATCGATTATGATAAACGTACTGTTTTTGGAGATAGTATTTTTTACAATAGCGCTATTCAATTTGCATCTGCGACCAATAATATTAAAGTATTAGACACTGCTAACAACTCTATAATAACAGGTCACTATGCAGAGGTTTTTAAGGCCAAAGATTCTTTATTTATAACCAAAAGAGCTCTTGCTGCTACTCTACAAGAAAAAGATTCTATATTTATTCATAGCGATACATTAATGGTTACTGGGAAACCTAATCGCAGAATCATGAATGGTTTTTATGATGTAAGAATTTATAAGAGTAATATGAGTGGCAAAAGTGATTCTATAAACGTTGATCAAACCACAGGATATACTAAGATGATTGGCAGACCCATTTTATGGGCTCAAAGAAATCAAATGACAGGAGATACCATAAAAATCATTTCTAATACAAAGACAGAAAAATTAGACTCTCTTGTTGTATATCAAAATGCTTTTCTTGTCCAGGAAGATACATTAAAAGCTGGTTACAACCAGGTAAAAGGGCAAATTCTATACGGGCTGTTTAAAGATAATGAAATCCATCAGGTCGATATCGACAAAAACACAGAAACTATTTTTTTTCAAAGAGAAAGTGAAGGAGAACTAAAATTAATAGGAATCAATAAAGTACTTTCCAGTTCTATACGAATGCTCCTAAATGATAGAGAAATTGAAGATGTATACTATTATCAAAACATAGATGGTACGCTATATCGTGAAATTGATCTACCAGAAAATGCGAGGGAGTTATCAGGTCTTAATTGGCGTGGTGATGAACGTATTAATACCAAGGCAGATCTTTTTAGAGGAGAAACTCCACCAAAACTCATAAAAATAAAAGGGATTCCTTTACCAAAGGACGAAGCTGATTTCTTTGACGAAGAAACCATCAAACGTCTTGAAGAAAATAAATCCGAAGGCTCTCGATTACTAGAACAAGAACTTAAAGATGCTGAACTTAAAGAAACTGAGCAATCATTAGACTCTATTCCAGCAAATAAGGAAATCAAAGAAGATCTCGATAAGCAAATAAAGAAGAAAGAAAAAAAAACCTCTGATATAGACTCTTATCTAAGTCTTACTCCTAAACAAAGAGATAGCGTTACTGTAACCACTTTACAATATCCCGAAAAAAAATCTAAGGATAGTATAGAATAACAGGTCATCAATAAAGCTGGACAATAAAAACACCCTCAACAACACGATGAATTAAAAGCATACTAGCGTTGAAAGAAGATTTTTTTAAATATCAGGCACAAACGTCTCCACATCCATTGGCTATGGAGATTTCGCATGCCAAAGGGTCTTATATATACACAACAGATGGTAAAGAACACCTTGATTTTGTTGCAGGTGTTTCTGCATGTAGTTTAGGTCATCAACATCCTAGAGTAGTTGACGCTATCAAAAATCAGTTAGACAAATACCTACACGTAATGGTATATGGCGAATATATACAACAACCCGCCGTATCTCTCGCAAAAATGCTGGCAACACATTTACCTGCACCTCTTGAAAAAACGTACTTAACTAATTCTGGAACCGAAGCTATAGAAGGAGCTATTAAATTAGCAAAAAGAGCTACCAAAAGAAGTCAAATTATTGCTGCAAAATATGCATATCATGGGAATACCATGGGAGCCATGAGTGTAATGGGATATGAAGAGCGTAAACAAGCTTTCAGACCTCTTATACCAGATGTTTTTTATATTGAGTTTAATAACGAAAAAGAGCTGATACATATCACCGATAAAACAGCAGCGGTTATATTAGAAACTATACAAGGTGGGGCTGGGTTTATTGTTCCGAAAAACGAGTATCTACAAAGAGTCAAAAAGAGATGTGAAGAAGTTGGTGCATTGGTAATACTTGACGAAATACAACCCGGTTTTGGAAGAACAGGAAAATTGTTTGGTTTTGAGAACTACAACATGACACCCGATATTGTTGTCATGGGTAAAGGCATGGGAGGTGGTATGCCGATTGGAGCATTTACTACCTCATCTTCTATTATGGATTTGCTTCAGGAAGAACCTAAATTAGGTCATATTACAACTTTTGGAGGGCATCCTGTAATCGCATCTGCCGCTTTGGCAACTTTGCAAGAGATCACTCAGAGTGACGTTATGGCAGAAACTCTTCTAAAAGAAAAACTATTTAGATCACTATTAGTTCATCCTCTCATAAAAGAAATACGAGGATTGGGATTAATGTTAGCTTTTATTACACCCTCACCAGAAATTACCAATCAAGTAATTCTAAAATGCAAAGACAAAGGTTTAGTTTTATTCTGGTTGCTCTTCGAGCCAACTGCAGTAAGGGTTACACCACCTCTTACAATTTCAATATCAGAAATAAAAAAGGGGTGTAAAATTATTCTAGAGGCTCTAAACGAAATACAAAACACCAAATTTTAAGAAATAAAATTAGGAGATGGTGAGGAAAACCCGTAAATTTAAGATACAATCACCTCTTTACACTTATCAAAATTTCTTAATTAAGGCTTTAAAAATTAATACCATAAACCATTGCAAGTTACAATGGTACGTGTTTTGTTAATTAGTTTGTTAAAAACAATTGATTTTTAAAGTATAATCGTTCAATTTCATTTGTAATTTTAATACTGAGAAAATCAATATAATGCAAAAATAGATTAAGAATTAAATATAGTAACCAAGTGTTGGGGAAAACAACAAGAGCTACTATTTAACTATTCTTGATTTATTGAACATCTTTAATCAACGTGTATGAAATTTAACCACGAAGAAGAAGAAAATAGTAATTTCTCAATCACTCGATACGAGTCTATGCTGAGATCTAATGATGTTAAATTTTTTGATTCAGACGAATTTGAATCTATTATTCATCATTATTTGGAAAACGGAAAAATTGCAAAAGCAAAGAAAGCAATATCATTAGGGCTTTCTCAACACCCATCCTCTGTTAACCTTAAACTCTTGCAAGTCGAAGTACTTGTTTTTGAAAATCGATTTGATAAAGCAGATCAACTATTGGCTCAGTTACATGCTATAGAGCCTGAAAATGAAGAGATTTATATTCAAAAAGCAAATATTTTATCTAAACAAAACAATCACACCAAAGCGATAGAACTATTATCTATGGCTCTTGAGTATACCAGTGATATTGCAGATATCTATTCTCTTATTGGTATGGAATATCTCTTTATGGATGACTTCGATAATGCCAAAATTAATTTTATGAGATGTCTTGAAGCCGATGATCAAGATTACTCGGCTTTGTACAATATCATTTATTGCTTTGATTTTTTAGAGCAGCATGAAGAAGCCATAGAATATCTAAACATGTTTTTAGATAAAAATCCATACTGTGAAGTAGCATGGCATCAGATTGGCAAACAATACTATGACCTAAATGATTATAATAAAGCTCTTGCCGCCTTTGATTTTGCTATTATTAGTGATGAATACTTTATCGGTGCTTATCTCGAAAAAGGAAAAGTTCTTGAAAAGTTAAAAAGATATAATGAAGCCATAGAAAACTACAGAATTACATTAGAATTAGATGACCCTACTTCTTTTGCATTATTGAGAATTGGTAAATGTCATGAAAAACTAGGCAATAGTGATTTAGCAATTCAACATTATTCTAAAACAGTACATGAAGATCCTTTACTCGACAAAGGTTGGATAGCAATTACTGATTATTATATACGTAAGCGTGACTTTCAAAAAGCATTGTATTATACCAACAAAGCAATCAATATAGATAGTGAAAATGTCTTATACTGGAAACGCTATGCAAGAATAAATAATAAATTAGAGTTTTTTGAAGAAGCAGAACGAGGATATCAAAAAGCAATCGAACTAGGTAATTATGAGTTAGAGACCTGGCTATCGCGTACAGATATCTTACGTTATCTGGGAGAAGCTGATGCTGCAATGCAAAACCTATATCAAGCAATCGAGTTTTATCCAGAAAATCCTGAAATCCACTTTAGATTGGCGGGAATGTATTATGAGAAACAAGATTATGAAAACGGAGAGATACAGCTTAGAAAAGCTTTAGAATTGGATTATGAGTTTATCATTATATTAGAAGAACTTTTTGAAAACGTCTACAATCTATCACTCATAAAAAACATTATATCCCAGTATAAAAAAAATTAATAAAGACTGTTTTTTTTATAACAAAATACAGTACAAAATCCATACATTTGTTTTGATTACAAATATCAAAAACAAATAAGAATGCAAAGAAATCTTAGAGATTATCTTGTTATCTCTATTAAAGGTTTAGCCATGGGAGCTGCAGATGTAGTTCCTGGAGTCTCAGGAGGAACAATTGCCTTTATATCTGGTATTTACGAAGAGCTTATAGACACCATCAATACTCTCGATGTTGGTTTTTTCAAAATCTGGAAAAAAGAAGGACTTAAAGTTTCCTGGAAGAAATACAACCTCTCTTTTCTTGTTGCTCTTTTTTCTGGAATTGTAATTAGTATACTCTCACTTTCCAAACTTATAAAATGGCTCCTTCATAATGAACCATTATTATTATGGTCATTTTTCTTTGGACTTGTACTTGCCAGTATATTTTACATCGGAAAACAAATCACAAAATGGAGTCCCAAAATTATTCTTGGTGTAATTCTAACAACCGTTTTATCATATAGTATAACTATTGCAGAACCACTTGCATCACCAGATAGCAATTGGTATCTTTTGTTTTGTGGATTTGTAGCAATCATTGCGATGATACTACCGGGGGTATCAGGAGCTTTCATATTATTGATTCTAGGTGCATATCAAACTTTTATCGACATCTTAAACCAACTACGAGAAGGTTTGATAACAATGGATTTCAACATTTTATGGCAGGCCATTTCAAAAATTTCAATTATTGCAATTGGAGCGATCGCAGGTTTAAAACTATTCTCTAAAGTATTAAACTGGATGTTTAAAAAACATAAAAACCTGACTTTGGCAATACTTACGGGATTTATGATCGGCTCCTTAAATAAACTTTGGCCCTGGAAAAAAGTCTTGTCCTGGAGAACCAACTCAGAAAGCATTCAGGTACCTTTTATAGAAAAAAGTATTCTTCCGAATCAATTTGAAGGAGACCCTAGAATCCTTTGGGTATTATTTTTTATATTAATAGGGTTTTTATTAATTCTCATTTTAGAACGTATTTCTTCAAAAAAAGCAAACTAATTCATGCAACAAAGCACCCGAACCTTTAGTGATAAATTTTTCCTTGTTATCAAAGGTCTTGCCATGGGAGCTGCTAATAAAGTTCCTGGAGTATCTGGTGGTGTTGTAGCATTTGTTGCGGGTTTTTATGAAGAGTTTATTTATTCTCTTCAAAAAATAAATCTTAAAGCATTTAAATTATTTATAAACTTTAGATTTAAAAGTTTCTGGCGATATATCAATGCTCGTTTTTTGGGGTTGTTAATTTCGGGAATGCTTATTAGCTATTTTAGTGTTTCAAAAATATTGGACTACTTTATTGTTCACTATGAATTGTATGTTTGGGCCGCATTTTTTGGAATGATCATAGGATCTATTTATTATATCGTAAAAGATTTTGACGATTGGAGCAGAAGAAATATTATATTTATTTTACTCGGAATCATTGTTGGAGTAAGCATCAGCCTTTTAAGCCCAGCCAAAGAGAATGACAACCTATTGTTTGTTTTCATTTGCGGAATCATTGGTGTATCTGGCATGACATTACCTGGACTGTCAGGATCTTTCATTCTAATACTACTTGGCAATTATGTATTGTTACTTGTAGATTCTGTAAATGCACTATACGATACAATGGCAGATATCATACAGTGGGATTTTTCATTTATAGACAACCCACGCAGAATTAGATTACTACAGGTACTCATTGTTTTTAGCATTGGGTCTTTGATCGGATTAATCACCTTATCTCATTTTTTAGGATACGTATTAAAACGCTATAAGAGTACAACTTTTGCGGTCATCATTGGTTTTATCACAGGTTCCTTAGGTGTTGTATGGCCATGGAAACATAAGATATACAAAACCGACACATCAGGAAACATACAATTAGATGCTCTCAAAAGCCCTATTCTTGATAATTATGATCGTTATTTTCCAGATCCAACTATACTACAGACATACATCGCACTTTTTTACATCCTTTTAGGGATTGCTTTGGTCTTATGGTTAGAATGGTATGGTAAACGAACTATAAAAACTTCAAAATGAAAAAAGCATATGGTCTATTAGGCAGAAATATCGGTTATTCTTTTTCTAAAGGTTATTTTACTGATAAATTCGAAAAAGAAAAATTAAACTGTGAGTACAACAACTTTGATCTAGAGCATATTGACAATATAAAAGAGGTTATTAAGGATCAACAAGTACTTGGACTTAATGTTACGATACCTTATAAAGAAGAAATAATTGCACATTTGGATGAGCTAGATCCTATTGCCAAAGAAATAGGTGCTGTTAATGTTATCAAAATAGATCATACTCAAAAGTTAACCGGCTACAATAGTGATTATTTTGGTTTTACCGAATCCCTTAAACCACTTTTAAATAAAAGTATCAAAAAAGCATTAATTTTAGGTACGGGAGGAGCATCAAAAGCTATTGCATATGCTTTACAACAATTACAAATCGAATCTGTTTTTGTATCCAGAAATCCCGATTTTAACGAGCTTAGTTATAATGATCTTGATGAGGATATTATGCGTTCATACCCACTATTGATCAATTGCACTCCTCTGGGAACTCACCCTAATATTCATAATTATCCAAACATACCATATGAATATATTTCAAAAAATCATGTTTTGTATGATTTAATATACAACCCTTCTGAAACCACTTTTATGAAAAAAGGGAAAGAAAATGGAGCTATCGTTTCTAACGGATTACAAATGCTAACACTACAAGCAGAAAAGGCTTGGGAAATATGGAATAGTTAATTAACAACTATTAAACATTCTACAAAATAACACCTAATTCTTTAAAGAAGAGGCTAAAACTTTCTAATAACTTTGAGTTTTTCTAATATGTTAGTATCTTAGTCAAAGAATAATACTAATTGTATTTTTAAATAAGGCTATAATGACTTGAGTTATTTTTTGTTCTAATTCATAATAAAATATAACTAAAACAGGTATTATAATTATTTTTTTAAAGTAAGATATTAGGCTTATATGCCTCTATTTTGAGATTCGACTGGTAAATGTAAGACACTAACAAAAAGCTCACACAATGTCAACACATGATAACCTGCCAAAGGCAGATGGAAATAAAGAGAATAAGACAGAAACTTTGGATGTAAATTCGGAGGTAGAAAACATAAACGCAAGTGTATCAAACATTATTCCAGATACAATTGATCAAACCTCTTCGGAAACCAATTCTACATCAACTCCCGAGGATCTCAAAGAAGAAGCTGTAGATATTGTCAATCCGCAAATTACCGATGCAGTTGGAGAACAGCAGGAAGTAACAAAGAAATCAGAAGAACCTTCAACCGAAGAAATCTCAAATTCTGAAAGTGTTTCAGAAAAAAAGGATGACACCAGAGATCAGGCTGATGAAGAAACAACTACTGTTAATCCTCAGGTAACAGATGCCGTGTCTCATCAAAAAGAAAGCGAAAAAGAATCTCAAGTACCTACGACAGAAACCGGAACTCCAGAAAAGAATGATCAAATACAAGATCAGATGGATGAAGCCGTTGCAGAGCATAGTGAAGACGAAACTACCATCGAAAGCCATAGCATCGAGAAAAAAGACTATCATGCAATGAGCAAAGAAGAGTTAGTTAAAGAATTGCAAACTTTGGTAAAAAATGAAAAGGTTCAGGCAATTCGAGAACATATAGAAGAGATCAAAACAGAATTTAACCAAAAATTTAACGAAGAAGAAGAGCAAAAAAAGGAAGAATTTTTGGCAGATGGAGGAGACTTGATTGATTTCTATTATTCTACTCCCTTGAAAAAAGAATTTAATTCGGCATATTTTGATTATAAAGAAAAGAGAAATGCTTATCATCAAAATCTAAAAAAAGATCTTCAGGCAAATTTGAACAGAAGACTTGAATTGATAGAAGAGTTAAAAGGTTTACTAAATGTAGACGAGAATATTAACACTACATACAATCACTTTAAAAGCATACAAGAGAGATGGCGCAATGCTGGCGCAATCCCAAGAGACAAATACAATACAGTCTGGAACACCTATCATCATCATTCTGAAAACTTTTATGATTTTTTACATTTAAATAGAGAGTTTAGAGATCTTGATTTTAAACATAATCTTGAGCAAAAACTTAAAATTATTGAGCGTGCTACAGAATTAGCACAAGAAACTGATGTAAACAGAGCATTTAGAGAGTTACAGCAGCTTCATAAAATGTGGAAAGAAGATTTAGGTCCTGTAGAGAAAGAATATCGAGAACCTATTTGGCAAAAGTTTAGTGTTCTTACCAAGCAAATTCACGAAAATCGTCAGAATTATTTTAAAGATTTGGATAAGGTTTATGAGAAAAATCTGGAAGTAAAAAGAGTAATTATTTCTAAAATAATTACTGTCAGTGAGGATCGGCCAAAGAATCACAGTGGATGGCAACAGAAAATAAAAGAGATTGAAGCATTGCGAGAAGACTTTTTTAAAGCAGGAAAAGTACCATCAAATATTAATGAACACATATGGGGTGAGTTTAAAACTGCCGTTAGAAGTTTTAATCACAATAAAAACGATTTCTACAAAAGCCTTAAAAAAGATCAGTTTGAGAATCTAAACAAAAAGATGGAGCTGATACAAATTGCAGAAAACAATAAGGACAGTGATGATTTTAATGTGGTAACACCTCTTATGAAAAAAATCCAATCTGATTGGAAAAAGATTGGGCACGTTCCTAGAAAAGACAGCGATAAGATCTGGAAAAGATTTAAGGAAGCCTGTAATTTTTATTTTGACAGATTACATGCAGAAAGAAATGAGACTAATAAAGAAGAATTAGTTTCTTTAGAAAAGAAACAGGCACATCTAGAAGAACTTAAAGAAGTTAAACTTTCAGGAAACCCTGAAATAGATCTTAAAACAATAAAAGAGAATATTGCTTTATGGAAAACTCTTGGACGAGTACCTTATAAAAGTAAGGGCATTGACAATGATTACAATAAAGCTCTAGACGTTCTATTCCAACAGCTTAACTTAAGCCGTAAAGAAACTGAACTTATTAAGTATGAAAATAAGCTAAGTTCATTATCCAATCAAACCGATGATCGCGCTTTAAGAAATGAACAAAATTTCATTAGGAAAAAAATTGAAGAAGTGAATGGTGAAATTCGTCAATTAGAAAATAACCTTCAATTCTTTAAACATGCAAAAGATGATAACCCGATGGTTCTTGATGTTCAAAAAAATATAGCAAAGCATCGAGAAAATTTAGAAGTCTGGAAAGAAAAACTTAAAAAGATCAAACAACTTTAGTAACGTTATGTCGTCTTCTGTGTAATTCAGAAACTATATTGTGTTCTGAAATACAGGAGAAAACATATTATAAATACACAAAATGTGAAGGTATCATGCTAGATCCTTCACATTTTCTTTCTCAAGGAAAAGAGAAAGAACACTATGACTTGCATCAAAAACGACATTAATGATCATGCATATCAAAATTTCGTATCCCATAGGATTAATGGTGTTTTAGAAACATATTCTTCTACTCATAAAGGATTGGATTTTGGTGCGGGAAGCGGCCTTGTAATTACTCATTTACTAGTTAATAATGGGTATGATATTGTTGCATATGCCCCCTATTTTCGTTCAGACAAAAACCTTCTTGAAAAAAAGATATGTTTATATTGTTTGCTTCGAGGTTATGGAACATTTTTATAATCCCGCCAAAGAATTTGGTTTATTAAAATCTCTACTCTTACCAAACGGAACATTATATTGTAAAACCAAATTATACAACTCTATGATCAATTTTACTACCTGGTGGTATAAAAATGACCCTACTCATGTATTCTTTTATTCTAACAGCACGCTACTGTGGATAAAAAACCCATGGCAAAAGCATTTAACTTTTTAAAATATTTCTAATTGGTATAACTTTGTCTCAATCACTAGGACGTAATTCTCCAATAGGGGAATTAAAAAAATGTCATTATCTTCAGATTCAAAATTTAACAGGAATTTTATTAATTATTGCTTTTCAAACTTGCAAGATCCACGTTGTACCAACAAAGGAAATATTAGACATTCCATGTCAAACATTCTGTTACTTACTTTTAGTGCTGTACGTTGTGGTTGTCAAGAATAAGATCGTATACTAATCTTTGGTGAATACGAAATAGACTGGCTAAAAAAACACGGTTCCTTTTGTAATGGATTTCCATCAAAAGATACTCTTCGTAGATTTTTTTATGGCATTAGGCCCATCGAGTTTTCAACATTGTTTTCAAAACTGGTTGATTCACTGCGAGATACCAATACTTTAGAGATTATAGCTTTAGATGGAAAAACAGTTCATAGTGCAAAGAATTTATCAGTTCCACAAAGTATTACACCTCATATTGTAAATGCTATGGCAACAGACCAAGGTTTGTCTTTGGGTCAATCTAAAGTCATAGACAAGAGTAACGAGATTAGTGCTATTACAGAATTATTGGATATCTTATTTATTGAAAAAAGTATTGTTACCATTGACGCAATAGGTTGTCAAAAAGCAATTGTAGGGCAAATAAAATCAAAAAACACCAATTATATTATTGCTGCTATAGCAAATCAAGGCACTCTTCATTTAGCAATAAAAGACACCCTACAACTAGAAAAGCCTACAGAAATTGTTGAGCAAAATGATTGTGGTCATCGAAGGGTAGAAAAGCGAACCTGCAAAATTTATACAAATTTAAGCCATCTTGAAAACGCTCAAGAGTGGAAAGATTTGAAGTCATTTATAGTGATTGAAAAAGAGGTTTATCATAAATCAACACACAAAACAACTAATGAAACTCATTTCTATATCTCAAATTTGACAACAGATGCTACTGTTATAAATAATGCTATCAGAAAGCATTGGTCAATAGAGAATCAATTACACAGGTTACTTGATGTGGTATTTAATCAGGATACAGCTAGAAAGAGAGTACAGAACTCTGCAGAAAACTTCAATATCATCTTAAAAGCAGCTTTAAACCTTATAAACAAAGAAACTACTCTTAAAAAAAGTAAGAATAATAAGAGGTTTAAAGCATTGATTGATAAAGAATATAGAGAAAAGGTACTATGTTTTTAAATGCTTTTGCTCTGAGGTTATAAAACAATTTGATTCAATTTTTATCAAAAAATTGTACTTTGGTAATTCATTTTAACCAAAATTCATGCAACCATTACACATCCTGCTTCTTATTGCAGCATATTTCGGGGTTCTTCTTTTAATCTCATATTTTACAGGTAAAAATGCTAACAATGATGCATTTTTTAAGGCCAACAGACAATCTCCTTGGTATGTAGTAGCCTTTGGTATGATAGGAGCTTCTTTAAGTGGCGTAACTTTTATATCGGTACCTGGATGGGTAGAAGCCTCACAATTTAGTTATATGCAAGTGGTTTTGGGTTATATTATAGGTTATATAGTAATAGGCACCATATTATTGCCTTTATATTATAAGCTTAACCTTACCTCTATATATACGTATTTAGAAAAACGTTTTGGTACGTACTCTTATAAAACAGGCGCTTCTTTTTTCATATTATCTAGGGTCATTGGAGCTAGTTTTAGGCTATTTCTTGTTGCCAATGTATTACAGACGATTCTATTTGATGCTCTTAGTGTACCTTTTTGGGTTACTGTTATTATTACTATCTTGTTAATCTGGTTATACACTTTCAAATCGGGAATTAAAACTATTGTTTGGACTGATACGTTACAGACCTTATTCATGCTTATTGCTGTTGGTGTAGCCGTGTATTATGTTTCTAATGATTTAGGTGTTACAGGGTCTAATTTACTTGGTTATGTTTTGGACAGCGACCTTTCTAAAATGTTCTTTTTTGAGGATTTTAAAAGTGCTAACTACTTTTGGAAACAATTTTTCTCGGGAGCGTTTATTGCCATTGTTATGACAGGATTAGATCAGGATATGATGCAAAAAAACCTTACTTGCAGGAACTTAAAGGATGCTCAAAAAAATATATTTTCATTTACCATAGTGCTTACCATTGTAAATTTTATTTTTTTAAGTCTTGGCCTTCTATTAACGCTATATGCTTCTCAACACGGTATCGATGCTCACAAAGATCAGCTTTTCTCAACTATTGCTACTCAAAGTGGTTTGGGATATGGAATTGCTATCTTTTTTATTTTAGGGTTGATTGCAGCAGCATACAGTAGTGCAGATAGTGCCTTAACCTCTTTGACAACATCTTTTAGTATCGATATTCTTGATATTGAAAAAAAGTACACTCCAGGAGATCAAGAAAAAGTTAGAAAAAAAATTCATGTTCTTTTCTCTATTATTTTGGTAATAGTTATAATAGCATTTAAGTATATCATAAGGGATGAAAGTGTTATTGCAAAATTATTTGTATTTGCCGGATATACCTATGGCCCTTTACTTGGGCTATACGCTTTTGGCTTATTTACCAAACTAATGGTTAAAGACAAACTGGTTCCCTTAATTGCCATTTTATCACCTATAATATCTTATATCATAAGCATATGCAGTATAAAATGGTTTAATTTCGATTTTGGATTTTTTATTCTTATTCTTAACGGTTTTTTGACCTTTTTAGGACTAATATTGATCAGTAGAAAGTAAAACTAGTGTACATGCTATTTCTACTTCGATACCAACATCTTTAAGCTTTTGAAAAAACTCTGGGTTTTCTGTGCCTGGATTAAAAATAACTCTTTTAGGCTTTAAATTGATAATATCATTATAAACGGGTGGTTGTCTTAAAGGATGTATATACATGGTAACAGTATCTATTTGATCATCGACCTCATATCCTTTTTGAATCGGAACCCCTGCAACTTCTCCTTTCATTACTCCTATCGCCACGACTGGATGATTATAACTTACTAATCTGTGAATAGCTCTGTTCGAATATCTATCTGTTTTGGTAGAGGCACCAACAACTACGGTTTTTTTACTCATATCATTTACAAATTATGAATGACAAATTATAAAGTTATAATGATATCATCATTTCTAAAACGTTAAAAATAGCTTTAAAAGTGTTAAAAAGAAAATACTAATGTAACACAGTTTTAAAGATGACGTCTTATAAATAGAAAAAGATATAATTTTTCATAGATTTAGTTAGTTACTTGAGTAATAATCAAATTTTTCAAAATTGATGGTTAGTGTTATTATTTGATTATTACAAAAAACCGCCTTTGTACACAAAGGCGGTTTTTGATTTTACTTTTATGTCCTTATTTCAAAAGGCTTTAAAAAAATAGCGGTACTTAACTAATAAATCTATTAAGTTCTATATAAAAGTGATCCAGTTGAAAAGGCTTCGATATAACCCCATTCATTCCAGAGGCACTAATTTTTTCTCTGTTTTCACTAAGGTCAACAGCAGTTAGAGCAATGATAGGTGTCTCGGTATTAAAATCTCGTATTTTTTTTGTCGTCTCATACCCATTCATTTTGGGCATATGAATATCCATAAGTATAATATCAAAATTCTGATTTTCAACCAACTCAATTGCATCAAATCCATTATCAATAACAACCACATCTGCATTTTTAGTTTCTAAGATGCGCCTTGTTATCATTTGATTAATTGCATTATCATCTACTACCAATACCGTTTTATCTTTAAGGTTAATGAGGTCCTCATCAATTATTTGAGCTTGTGTAATTTCTGGCTCACACTCGAACTTAATAACAAAAGAAAAACTTGCACCTTCATTTGGATTACTATCAACCATAATTTCGCTTCCCATAGCGTTTAGCAAACGTTTTACAATTGCTAATCCCAGTCCGGCACCTTCATAATTGCGGTTAAGCTGAATTGATTCCTGGTAAAAATCTTCAAAAATTCTACTTTGCATTTGCTTAGAAATACCAATACCGTCGTCTTTAATATTAATCTTAAGAGTAACTTCATTTTCTCGATTTTGTTCAACACCAACACGGTTTACAGTTAGCCATATATTTCCGTTTTCAGTAAATTTTAAAGCATTTCCTAAAAGGTTTATTATGACCTGAGATAACTTTATAGAATCGCCTTTTAACTTTTTGGGAATATCATTGTCAACACTTATATGAATGCGATTGTTATTTTCTTTTTTCAAATAACTCAACGCATTTTTTAAATTATTAATGATTTCTTCAATATTAAATTCTATAACATTTAGCTCTATTTTATTGGCATCATACCTGTTAATTTGAAGAATATTATTAATCAAAGAGAGTAAATGTTCACCAGATGACTTTAATGCATTTAGGTAATGGACTTGGTTCTTTTTAGGGTTTTCATCAATCAATATATCGGTTATGCCGGTAACAGCATAAAGAGGGGTACGCAACTCATGACTGATTGTAGAAAAGAAATTAGTTTTTAATTGAGCGGCATATTCTGTCTTTTCTTTGGCATCTAGTAGCTCCTTATTTTTTACTTTTAGGCTATTGTTTAAATTTAAACGGTTTTTATTAGACTTATATAATAATACTACCACACTAATGGTTATAAAAAACAAGGCTAGTAACGCTAATGCAAAATATTTTATTTTTTGTAAAGATTCTTCCTGACTTTTATTTAATGCTCTGGTTAGCACCAAACTACTTTCTTTTTCAAACAAATCTCGTTCTAATTGATTTTGCTCTTTAATTAAGCTTTGTTGATTTTCAAAGTTCTTTTCTAGAAACTTTATCTGATCGGTCATCGCTTTTTTCGCATTCTCTGGTTGATTAAGTTCATCAAACAAAATAGCTTTATCTTTTTCTATCAAAATCAGTTTTGAGTATGAATCATGCGCTAAAGCAATTTCTTTTGCTTTCGCAAAATTCTGGATGGCTTTTTCTGGCTCTCCAAACTTTGAATAAATATTACCTAAATATCTATAAGTACTTATAATAATATCTGGTTGCTGTATGGTATCTGGTTCATACAGTTTTATCGTCTCTAATAAATAGAAATATGCATTCTCATAATCTCCTAAATTATACTTAATTTCTGCAATATTAGAAGTTGGCCATATTGCTTTAAAAGAATCATTAAGCTCTAATGCAAGGTTTCGAGCTTGTTTCAAATTCTTCTCTGCATTTACATAATCTTTTTTATCATTGTATAAATTACCAACATTATTATAGTGGTAAATTAGATAAGATTTATAGTTTGCCTTTATCAATGCTTTCTTAGACAATGCATAATACTTACTCGCATTGTCAAAATCTCCCATACTTCTAAACAAACTTCCTAGACAATTATAAACATCTCCTACTATAGAATCATTGCGATGTCTTTTTCCGTATTCTAAAGCAAAACTAAGTTGCTCATGAGCCTTACTATATTCACCATCACTAATAATTTTAAAGGATTCTACAATTATATTATTTACACTATCCTTACTTATTTCATAGGATTGAGCAACACTTGATATATATCCAATAAAGTATATTAAAACAACTACTATTCTTTTTCTTCTCATAGCCAATTTTTAACCAACTTTTAGTATAATACTTGATACAATACCATTGTTCAAACAAGTACTAATTACTATTTTATAAAGCTGGCTTTAAACACGATAAAATGTTTTAATCTTCTCCCTTTTTGTATTAAGATGGTCTATGTTATTTTTAAAAATAGTGAATTAACTTCTATTTTCAACACGATTCTCTAAGGAAAAGTAAATTTAAAAAGTATCTCAACAAAAAATATCCTCAATTATCAGCTTCTTTTTAAAATCATCCAAAAAAAATACTTTTTTTTGATCTTTTTAAGAACTACTAAACAAAGTTTAGTATATATTTAAGCCGAAATATATTTGGATAGTTCCTTTGTGTAGTTTAATGTACAACTATTAACATAAATTTACATACATTATTTGATTTCATTATTGATTTTTCTTAATTAAATGTTAAAAGTGCTATAGTTTGTAACATTATAAACGACTACTCGTCATATTTCCTAACATGCCTAATCAACATGTTTAACATTTTTAATGTACTGCCTTTGTAGTACACATCAAACATCAATCAAATAAACGATCAAATGAGGACTATCTTATGTAGAGTTATGTTATCCTTATTATTATTTAGGTGCTCTTTTATTTTTGCACAACCTAGTAGTAATATTGTCGTCGGTAGCATACAAGGAAAAATTATCGACAAAAACTTAGAAGAACCCATCCCCTATGCAACCATTTCAATTCATGATGGTGCTGATAAAATTGTGAGTGGGGGCATTAGTACCGAAAAAGGAGATTTTATTATCTCTGATGTTCCTAAAGGAAGCTATACTTTACAAATACAATTTATAGGATACAAAACTTATTCGCAACCTATAGAAATTTCAAGAAAGACAAAAGATATCAATATCGGTATTATTTCATTAGAAGAAACGGCAGAAGCCCTTGATGATGTAACTGTTATTGCCGAACGTACAACGATAGAGCAAAAAATCGATCGTAAAGTTATTAATGTTGGTAAAGATTTAACAACCACAGGAGGTAGTGCTTCAGAAATAATGAACAATATCCCATCTGTAAATGTGGATCAGGATGGTAATATTGCCTTAAGAGGTAATCAAAATGTACGCATTCTTATTGATGGCAAACCAACCAATATCGATGCTACTCAATTGCTCAAGCAAATTCCTTCAACTTCCATAAAAAAAATTGAATTAATCACGAATCCTTCGGCCAAGTATAATCCAGAAGGGATGAGCGGTATCATTAATATTATTCTTCACAAGAATAGTAATATTGGTTTTAATGGAAATATTAACTTAGGACTTAATTTTGATAAAAACGCAAGATTTAATAGTTCTATAGATCTTAATTACCGAGCCGGAAAAATCAATTTTTATGGTAATTATGGTACTAATATTAATAAAAGATTAAATGGAGGTTATGTACAAAGAGATGATGAAAATTCCAGACAGAATTTTAGTTTTTTAGACAATAACAAGTCACATCTTTTTAAAGTAGGTCTTGATTATTATATAGATGATAAAAACACTATTTCTGTATATACTAATCAAAACTTATTTGACGGTATTACCAATGGAACTACAGATATCATTTTCCTTAACAACTCTCAGGATAATCTAACCCAAAACCTAATAAGTGATGGTGACAATATAGGTAATACATACAATTTTGATTTTAAACACGATTTCAAAAAAGAGGGACATAATATAGAATTAGAAGTAGATTATAACATTTTTGAAAGTGATAGTAATGACGATTTTTCATTTATAAACGGAACTTTATCAAACTATACTGACCTTATCAACAATGAACGTAAAAATACTACTATCAACCTAGATTATGTCAACCCATTATCAGAAAAAACCAAATTAGAACTTGGATATGAAACACGTTTAAGAAGAACAGATAATGATTACCAATCTACTTTATTCTCTAACTCTGTTTATAGTTATGACAGGAATATTCATTCATTCTATGGTACCTATGGTCAAAATTTTGAAAAGTGGTCGTATCAATTGGGCGCACGTTTCGAAAACTATGAAGTGGAAGCCATTTTTAATGGAAAAAAAGTATTCGAAGATGATATTTTTACAATATACCCCTCTGGTTATTTAACCTATAACCCTAGTGAAAAGAATAGTTATCAGCTTAGTTATAGTAGAAGAATAGATCGGCCTGGATTAGGACAGGTAAACCCTATTAGAGAATGGAGTACCCCTAGAATTATTTCTATTGGTAACCCAAGTTTAGATCCTCAATTTACCAGTTCTATTGAAGCAAATTATACTCGTAAATTAAAAAAAGGGTCTATAACAGGTGGTGTTTTCTATAGAATTATTACTGATGAGATAAGTCGAGTACTTCTCGAAAATCCAGATGTAGAAGAAGGGCAAATATTAACTTTTGATAATTTTAAAAATAACTCCGCTTACGGAATCGAATTATCCAGCAATTATAAAGTTGCTAAATGGTGGAGTATAAATGCAAGTTTTGATCTTTATGGTCAAACTCAAAAAGGTGTTGTAGAAAATATTAATAAAGAAGTAGATGCTGTTGTCTATAATTTTAGAATTAACAACAGTCTAAAAGCTACTAAAAACCTAACTTTTCAGGTATTCGGATTTTATAGAGGGCAGCAAGATGGGATACAGTTTAATATTAAGCCTTTTTATTTTGTTAATACTGGGGCACGTTACAACTTCATGAAAGGAAAAGGAACTGCTAGTATTAATTTTAATGATATTTTTAACACCATGCGATTTAGATTTTCGGGGGATACACCTTTTGTACAACATGGTCAGTTTCAAGGAGAAACACAAACTATGTTCTTAGGTTTGTCGTATCGATTTGGAAGTGGAAAAAATAGAAAGATATCTAGAAAACGTAGAGATAAAAATGAAAAGTCTGGAGGAGGATTATTATAAAAACAGTACTAACAACAAAAGTATTTTTATGACAAAAAAGTATGAAAAATTAATTTGGAATCCCGTTAAAGTTAAAAAATTGTGAAAAACAATAAAATTCTGTAACACTTCACAATTTGAATCGTTTATTGTTATAGTTATGGTTGTGATTTATTTGAATTAGCCTTTAAAAAAATTGATGACCGAATTATGCAATACAAAACGCGAAGCTTCTGCTTCGCGTTTTACTTTTTATATACCAACGATAAATGTATTTGCTTTTTTATACTACCACTTAATAATTGCACTCCCCCAAGTAAATCCACTCCCAAAAGCCGCCAAAACGACAAGATCACCTTCCTTGATATTTCCTTGTTCCCATGCTTCTGTAAGTGCTATTGGGATCGAAGCTGCTGTAGTATTTCCATATTTCTGGATATTATTAAACACCTGATCATCTGATAGCTTAAACTTTTTCTGAATAAACTGTGATATTCTTAAGTTTGCCTGATGAGGTATCAACATGTCAATATCCTGAGCTGTCAAATTATTAGCCTGTAATCCTTCATTGATAACCTCAGAGAATCTCACTACTGCATTTTTAAAAACAAACTGCCCATTCATGTATGGATAATAAGGAATATTTTCTTGTGGATTTTCTTCTATAATTTCTGGGACCCAATGCCCTGTACTAGGTCCTTCTAGTGACAGTTCTCTTGCGTGGGCTCCTTCGCTATGTAAATGTGTTGATAAAATTCCAGATCCTTCTTTTTCACTTCTTGTTAATACTGCTGCGCCCGCTCCATCACCAAAAATAACAGAAACCCCTCTTCCGCGAGTTGTCATATCAAGTCCACCACTATGGTTTTCGCTTCCAATTACCAGAATATTTTTATACATACCTGTTTTGATAAACTGATCTGCAACAGATATAGCATATACAAACCCACTACATTGATTACGAACATCTAAAGCTGGTACTGTTTTCATCTGTAATATTTCTTGCACTTGAACTCCCCCACCAGGAAAATACATGTCTGGGCTAAGTGTTGCAAAAATTATAAGTTCTATATCATCGGTGGCTAAGGAAGCTCTTTCTATTGCTATTTTGGCCGCTTTCGCTCCCATAACAGAAGTACTGTTTCCATCTCCCTTTTTAATATGACGTCGCTGTTTTATTCCTGTTCGTTCTTGAATCCATTCATCATTAGTATCCATTACTTTAGAAAGGTCATCATTCGTTACAATATTTTCAGGAACATAATATCCTAATCCTGATATTTTTGAAGTATACATATGGTTAATTATTGTGTATTTTTTTGTAATAAAAATTTCCTACAATATATATATTCTACACTGTTTGAAAAAAGAAAGTTGTATTATATTCTATGCACACATAACAACCAGTTAGTCTGATAATTATAAAAAAATCAAAAAGATACTGCCTATAAACTCCAAAATATTGTGTAAGAATATCTCATTACTTTACTGATTAACTATAAAATTGACTTTTTTACTAATCAATAATGCCAGTTTGGCAGATTATAGTTATTGGTATTTTTTTTGAATAAAGATGCTATCATAAACATGACAATAAAATAATTTAATAAAATAGTATCCAAATGGCAACAGGAAATATCAATGTATCTGTAGAAAACATTTTTCCGTTAATTAAAAAATTCTTGTATTCTGATCATGAGATCTTTCTAAGAGAATTAATCTCTAACGCAACAGATGCAACCTTAAAACTAAAACATTTAACAAGTATTGGCGAAACCAATGTTACATATGGTAACCCAACTATTGAAGTAAAAATAGATAAAGAGAAAAAGCAATTACATATTATCGACCAAGGTTTAGGAATGACCGCCGAAGAGGTTGAGAAATATATTAATCAAGTTGCTTTTTCTGGTGCAGAAGAATTTCTTGAAAAATATAAGGATAGCGCTAAAGATTCTGGTATTATCGGGCATTTTGGATTAGGTTTTTACTCTGCATTTATGGTAGCAGATAAAGTAGAAATAATTACAAAATCATATAAAGATGAACCTGCTGCACATTGGGTTTGCGATGGGTCTCCTACCTATACGCTCGAAGCGCATGACAAAACAGAGAGAGGAACAGAAATCATTTTACATATTGGCGATGATGATGCAGAATTTTTGGAAGAAAACAGGATTAGTGAGCTTTTAGTAAAATATAATAAGTTTATGCCTGTTTCGATTAAATTCGGAACAAAGACAGAAACTTTACCAAAACCAGAAGGAGCTAAGGAAGAAGATCCTGCACCAACGCAAGAAGTAGATAATATTATCAATAACCCTACTCCTGCCTGGACAAAACAACCAACCGATCTAAAAGATGAAGATTATAAAGGTTTCTACAGGGAGTTATATCCAATGCAATTTGAAGAACCTCTTTTCAACATTCATCTTAATGTAGATTATCCTTTTAATCTTACCGGGATATTGTATTTTCCTAAATTAGGTCAGGATATGAATATCCAAAAAGACAAAATACAATTATATCAAAATCAAGTATTTGTAACTGATAATGTCGAAGGTATCGTACCCGAATTTTTAACCATGTTACGTGGTGTTATAGATTCTCCTGATATCCCACTAAATGTTTCTCGTTCTTATTTACAAGCCGATGGCGCTGTTAAAAAAATCTCTAGTTATATTACTAGAAAGGTAGCTGACAAACTAAATTCTATATTCAAAAATGACCGAGAGGATTTTGAAAAGAAATGGAACGATATTAAAGTAGTTATTGAGTATGGAATGTTATCTGAAGATAAATTCTACGAAAAAGCTGACAAATTCACATTGTACCCAACTGTAGATGACACTTATTTTACGTTTGAAGAATTACAAGAAAAAATTAAAGATTCTCAAACTGATAAGGATGGTAAATTAATCGTTCTTTATGCTTCTAATAAAGATGAGCAACATTCATATATTACCACTGCAAAAGATAAAGGATACGAAGTATTACTATTAGATTCTCCTATTGTTTCGCATTTAATCCAAAAACTAGAAACTACTAAAGAAAATATATCTTTTGTACGTGTAGATGGCGATCATATTGACAATCTAATCAAAAAGGACGAAGAAACAATCTCTAAACTTTCTGATGAGGAAAAAGAAACTCTAAAAACCGATCTAGAGAAAGTGATCCCAACTGATAAGTATACGGTTCAATTAGAAGCTATGGATAGTGGGGCATCTCCTTTTATTATTACACAACCCGAGTTTATGCGAAGAATGAAAGAAATGCAACAAACCGGTGGAGGCGGAATGAATATGTTTGGTAATATGCCAGAGATGTACAATCTTATTGTTAACACCAATCATGAACTGATTGGAGAAATCTTTAATTCTAAAACAGATAAGAAAAAAGAACGTTTGATTAAGCAATCTTTGGATTTAGCCAGACTTTCTCAAAACTTATTGAAAGGAGAAGAGTTAACATCCTTTATTAAACGTAGCTACGAAATGATCAAGTAAATCAGATCAATAAAACAACTATTTAAAAGCCGCTTCATTAGTATATGAAGCGGCTTTTGTTTTATGATTTTTGCTGACTACCACCCGAATAACAATAAGTTATTTTTTAAAGTTAAAACCTGGAAAAAACAATAGAATACCTAGTATAAACCAATCATACTCCTAACTGACATTGTAAAAACATATTAAATATGAATACAATCTGATTAAGTTACCATCCTTAAAAATTGAATTTAATCAGATTTTTTTGTATCTTTAAGAGACCGCAAAACATATTCTTATGACTCCTCTTTTTAAAAAATTACAACTTCCCCCTTCATTAGATGAAATTCTGATTCTTAATGAACCCGAAGGTTTTTGCAAAGAATTAGATTGTTTAAAAGATGTGCAGATTAAAGAATCATTAATTCAGGTATCTGAAGTTGATTTTGCCCTTGTTTTTGTTACGGAAAAGAAACAAATAGAAAATCGAATTGAAACGGTATATCCCAAACTTGTTGGTGATGCAGTATTATGGTTTGCATTTCCTAAAAAGAGCTCTAAAAAATACACTACGGTAATTACCCGAGATCATGGCTGGGGTGTTCTGGGAGATTATAATTTAGAGCCCGTCACTCAAGTATCTATTGATGAAGATTGGACCGCACTGCGATTTAGAAAAGTTAGTTTTATAAGGAAAATGACCCGAAGTAAAAGTTTTGCTTTAAGCAAGGAAGGGAAAGAAAAAACTACCGGTATATAACATCTTTTTACAACAATTTTCACGCTATAATATTGGTATAAATTAGATGTATCTGCGTTCAATTGTGTGTATGCTTTACAATACAAAAGACAAATTACTTTTTTTA
The DNA here is from genome assembly GCF_040786235.1 of Aquimarina discodermiae. Taxonomy (NCBI): domain Bacteria; kingdom Pseudomonadati; phylum Bacteroidota; class Flavobacteriia; order Flavobacteriales; family Flavobacteriaceae; genus Aquimarina; species Aquimarina discodermiae. Next base: position 5,837 of record NZ_JBFMKP010000036.1, on the reverse strand, counting down.
ATTAATATCTAATACAAAATTAAAGCTATAATAAAAAAGCCGTACGATCTTGATTGTACGGCTTTTTTATTATGATCACTTTCAAACAACCTATTTATTTGTCCAAAAATATGACTAAAGTTTATTTAACAATAATAAATTCACTTCGTCTGTTTAGCTGATGTTGTTCTTTAGTACAGTGAGATTCATTACCACAATCATTAACGTGTTCTGTTTCTCCATAACCTTTTCCTGTTAATCGGTCTTTAGATATTCCTTTATCCACCATATATTTTACAGTAGCTTTTGCTCTCTTTTCTGACAACCACATATTATATGCATCATCACCATGGCTATCTGTATGCGATTTTACTTCAATTTTCATGTCGGTATATTCATTTAGCACTTCAATAACTCTCGCTAACTCAACCTTTGCATCTGAACGAATGTAAGCACCTCCAAAATCAAAATAAATAGGTTTAAGTGATAGAATTTTGGCTAAATCGTCTCCAATATTGGCTGTCTTTATTTTCTTTTCCATTGCCAAAAGGGTATCCAACGTTTGCGTTTCATCAGAAGTATTCACTAATTTTTCTAAAGTTACGTACTCATCTTTTTCTGCTCTCACAAAATAACTTGATTCGCATTTAACTAATTGTGTATAGGTAGCGTCATCTCCTACAACATAGCTTTGTATAAGTTCATTATTACTATCGAAAATAGAGACTTTGGCTCCAGGCAATAACTCATTAGTATCTTTATCTGTTACTAATCCAGCAATTGTAGCTTCACAGAAGCTTTTTAAATCCTCTATTTGAACAAAACCATAGATATCATCGCTTCCTTTTCCTCCATCTCGATTCGAAGAAAAATACCCTCTTTTAGAATCATTAATCACAAATGCAAAATCATCTTTAGGGCCATTAATTGGTTTTCCAACATTTATCACTAGTTTTTCATCCTTCGTTTGTGGGCTTAAGCTAGTAACAAACACATCTAATCCACCTAAACCTAGATGTCCTTCTGATGAAAAATACAATTCGTTATTTTCTCCTATAAAAGGAAATGTTTCTTTTCCTTCTGTGTTTATTCGTTCTCCAAGGTTTTTTGGTTCTCCAAAACTACCATCATCATTAATTGCAACCGAATATATATCTGAGGCACCTTTTCCTCCAGGCATATCAGAAGAGAAATACAATGTTTTTTCATCTTTACTTAACGCAGGGTGCGCTATTGAATATTCATCACTATTAAATGCCAAATTTTGTGGTGTGGTCCACCCTCCTTGTGCATTCTTATAGGAGCGATATATTTTCAGTTTATTAGTCCCTTTTTGATCTCGTTTTAACTTTCTATTTTCATAGTTGTTTCTTGTAAAGTAAACAGTTCTTTGATCCTTAGTAAAAACTGGAGTTGATTCGTGAAATTTAGAATTAATCTTTTTATCAAACCTCGTAACTGTTGATAAACTTTTATCTGAATCGTTATACTTCGCTTCAAAAAGATTTAGAAACGCTGCATCATTCCACTGGTGTACATTTTTTCTGGTGATTAATGTATCTCTTGATGAAGTAAAAACAATATTCTCTCCATAAAAAGCCGCTCCAAAATCTGCAAACAATGTATTAACACTAGCATTTTTTATTTCGAATCTTCCTGATTGAAAATCTATACGCTTTAAGTAATCAGAAGTATTTTGAAATAGTTTTGCTCTTTGATCATCTCCATTAACTTCTGCAAATTTTTGCATGTAACTATTGGCCTCATCGTACTTTTCTATAGCTTTTAAAGTCTGTGCATATCTGAAATAGTACTCTGGCAAAACCTCGCTTGGATAAGAATCTACTAATTCTTTATACCATTTTAAAGCTTCTTTATACTGACTATTAAAATAATAGCTGTCACCTAAATTCATAAATAAATCTGCACTCTTATATCCTTTTTTAACAACTTTAAGATACGTTTTTTGTGCATCAATATATTGATATCTATCAAACTGACTTTTACCTCTTTGCAATTTCTTTTCCTGAGAAAAAAGTGTAGAACTAGTAATTAATACTATAACTATAGCCCATACTGTTTTTAGCAAATACCCCTTCATGTGTTTTTATTGTTTTTAAAAAATGAGTATAATTTAGAAGAAACGCGGTGTTAGCATTCTATTATATTTCTTGAATAACTCGAACCGAAGCATTACCTCATAACTTCCATCATTAAACTGAGTTTGTCCTAATTCTGTAGTCTCTCTATCGTAAGCGAAGCCAATCATCAAGGCATCAGACACCTGAAACCCTACCATTCCACTTACAGCTGCACTCCAACGATAAGCCGCACCAAGTGTTAAACGATCATATAGTAAAAAATTAGCAGATAAATCAACTTGTAAAGGAGCTCCAAAAACCAATTTACTTAGTACTGCTGGTTTAAATTTTACTTCTTCACTCAAATTAAATACGTATCCTCCTATTAAATAATAATTGATTCGTTCTTCTGCCAAAAAACTTATAGTGTTACCATCGGTATTTGTCGTAGAGCTTTCATCAAAATGATCTGTTTCTAACAAATTAGGAGCACTTAACCCCATATAAAAACGATCTGTATGATAATAGATACCTATACCTACATTTGGGCTAAACTTGTTATCTATCCCTCCATTACTAAAAACTACATCATTAGAAACAAACCTTGTTAATTCGTCAAAATTGACATTCAATAAATGACCTCCAGCTTTAAGTCCCAAACTTAATTTTCCGGTATCAGATGTAGGAATTGTATAAGAAAAGTCAATATCAAAATACGTTTCATCGGTTGGTCCAATTTGATCATTGACAATCGACAATCCCAAACCTAGTCTTTCACTTTCACCGATTGGAGTGTTTAGTGTTAAGGTTTGAGTACGTGGCGCGCCTTCGAGTCCTACCCATTGGCTACGATGTAATCCCATGATACTTAATACTCCTCTACTTCCTGCATAGGCAGGATTTACACTAACCGTGTTGTACATATATTGAGTATATTGTGCATCTTGTTGTGCATAATTCTGAGTGGTAATCAAACCAAAAACCGTTAACAAAAGTAGTATTAGTAGTCTATTCATAAGTCTTCTTTATTTGATTTAGGGAATAACAAATATATAGTATTCCAAATAAAACGCTATCTATTAATATATATATACCCAGCTTTAGATTTCTGTAACCCTATTTCATTTTCATATTCTAGTACATAGTAATAGGTTCCTACTGGCAATTTATCACTTTCTTTTATTGTTGAACGCCCATCACTAATTCCTCTAAACAACTTTGCTTCATCTTGCATGTATCCAGCTTGTTCAAAGATTTTCACACCCCATCTGTTAAAGATACTTAATGTATTTTTAGGAAACTTATCTAGCCCAACTATTAAAAACTCGTCATTGACGTTGTCTCCATTAGGGCTTATCCCAGTATATACTGCAATCTCATCATCCATATCAATCACCGTAATGGTAACATCCTCTGCATCCCCATCATCATCCAGATCCACATCGTCTGTATTTAAAGGATCATCAGAAATATCGACAACATCATCTCCTATTGGATCTAAGCCTATTGCCGTTGCTTGATTCGACACACTACCTAAAAGTACATCTTCTCTTGTTAGCACATAGGTTGCTGTAAAATTAGTAGCATTTATCTCTCCGATTTCAAGATCTATTGGATCTCCAGTAATTTGAATTCCTGGCAGTGGGTCTTCAATAATAATATCTGTAACATTTACATTACCTGTATTCTCTACTGTAAACGTATAATGAATCTCATCACCTACATTTGGCAATCCATCTTTATTCACATCAATATAAACTCCTGTTTTGGTCAATTCTAAGTTTCGACTTGTTTCTAAAAACGTAATTGTTGGGTCATTAGATGGGTCACCATCGGTTGTACCATCACCATTTGGTGTCTCTACGTTTTCATCTCCTGCATCAGAAACATCATTAACATCTCCTTTTATACCACTAGGGCTATCAGCTATAGTATTAGCACTATTCTCTACATAACCAAGATCAATATCATCTTGGGTAATAGTATGTTCTGCCGTAACAACAACACTATTTCCTTGTAATAAGATAGGGATATTACTAAGTCCGCCAGGGTACGTAATACTTCCTACATCTGCATTGTCATCTATTACTTCAATATTTTCTAAAACAGTATTCCCCGTATTTGTTATAACCATTTCATACTCGATAATTTCATTCAAAAAGTTTCCTTCTGCACTAACTGTCTTTACAAGTTGCATGGATGGGTTAGCTGGATCATTATCATCGATTGTTCCTATACCCTGAGCATCAGTTACTGTTAACGTGGTGTTCGTTGTATTGGTTTCGGCATCAGTGATATTCACCTCAAAAGTTTCTGTTGATTCATGAAATAAGTCTTCAACTGTGGCAACAGTAATACTTGCGCTACTATCTCCTGCCGGGATGATAACTGTTAAAGTTGGTTCTGTATAATCATCAGTCTCAACGGCAGTAGCATCATCAACAGTAAAAGTAACCGTGATCGCTTCACTACTTGGATTTGATAAACTTACTGTAAATACAGCATTGTCTCCCTCATCAACCGTAACATCATTGATACTAACAGTAGGCACTGGATCATCATCATCGATTGTTCCTATACCCTGAGCATTGGTAACTGTTAAGGTAGTGTTTGTTGTATTGGTTTCGGCATCAGTGATATTTACTTCAAAAGTCTCTTGTGGCTCATTGGTTGTATCTTCAACTGTGGCAACAGTAATACTTGCGCTACTATCTCCTGCCGGGATGATAACTGTTAAAGTTGGTTCTGTATAATCATCAGTCTCAACGGCAGTAGCATCATCAACAGTAAAAGTAACCGTGATCGCTTCACTACTTGGATTTGATAAACTTACTGTAAATACAGCATTGTCTCCTTCATCAACCGTAACATCATTGATACTAACAGTAGGCACTGGATCATCATCATTGATTGTTCCTATACCCTGAGCATCGGTTACTGTTAAGGTAGTGTTTGTTGTATTGGTTTCGGCATCAGTGATATTCACTTCAAAAGTCTCTTGTGGCTCATTGGTTGTATCTTCAACTGTGGCAACAGTAATACTTGCACTACTATCTCCTGCCGGGATGATAACTGTTAAAGTTGGTTCTGTATAATCATCAGTCTCAACGGCAGTAGCATCATCAACCGTAAAAGTAACCGTGATTGCTTCACTACTTGGATTTGATAAACTTACTGTAAATACAGCATTGTCTCCCTCATCAACCGTAACATCATTGATACTAACAGTAGGCACTGGATCATCATCATCGATTGTTCCTATACGACATAAATGTC
>NZ_JBFMKP010000036.1:0-491 GCF_040786235.1 Aquimarina discodermiae | reverse complement strand
ATTGTTCCTATACCCTGAGCATCGGTTACTGTTAAGGTAGTGTTTGTTGTATTGGTTTCGGCATCAGTGATATTCACTTCAAAAGTCTCTTGTGGCTCATTGGTTGTATCTTCAACTGTGGCAACAGTAATACTTGCACTACTATCTCCTGCCGGGATGATAACTGTTAAAGTTGGTTCTGTATAATCATCAGTCTCAACGGCAGTAGCATCATCAACCGTAAAAGTAACTGTGATTGCTTCACTACTTGGATTTGATAAACTCACTGTAAATACAGCATTGTCTCCCTCATCAACCGTAACATCATTGATACTAACAGTAGGCACTGGATCATCATCATCGATTGTTCCTATACCCTGAGCATCGGTAACTGTTAAGGTAGTGTTTGTTGTATTGGTTTCGGCATCAGTGATATTCACTTCAAAAGTCTCTTGTGGCTCATTGGTTGTATCTTCAACTGTGGCAACAGTAATACTTGCACTACTATCTCC
>NZ_JBFMKP010000035.1:0-50406 GCF_040786235.1 Aquimarina discodermiae | reverse complement strand
TATTTAGAACATCATCGACATGATAAGAATGATAATTCTAATTTTATATTAGAATAGGCTTAGGGACTTTAGTCCCTAGTAAAACAAACCCCTGCACTTCCAGTGCAGGGTGGTTTAGTTATAATACACCAATTCCTAGAAGAAGAGCAAAAACGATTAATAAAATCCCAACCACTAATTGAATGGTGTCTATAGTGATTTTGGTAAGAAACTTGCGCCCAATACAGGCACCTGCAAATGCCATCATAGTTGCCGTAGTTAGCATTGGGTAGTCTAGTTGATCACGTAGTTGTAGTATGTCTTTTGTATATACCACGATTCTAGAAATGTCTATAAAACAAGCAATTACTACGCCGGTTGCTATAAAAGCCTCTTTATTAAGACCTGCACGTATTAAAAAAGCAGTTCTTAAAGCTCCTTGATGCCCTGATAATCCACCAAAAAAACCACTTAAAGCGCCTCCGACAGGAAGGTATTTTGTGTCAAATTCTAAACGTTTTAGTTTAGGAATTAAATCAAAAAGAGAAAAGAAAATAAGTAATGAAGCAATACATATTTTTACAATAGTAATTTGATATGTTTTACTGGCAATATGATAACTGTATATAGGAGCGACATCTGTTAGTAATCCTAAAATATAAGCGCCGGCAAAAGCAAAAATAATTGCTGGTAACCCAAAACGAACTACTGTTTTTACATCGGTTTTTTTACCAACCAATGTAAATTTAAATACGTTATTGAGAAGGTGTACAATGGCTGTAAGAGCTATTGCTATATCTATAGGAAAAAACAATGCAAATACAGGTAGTAATAATGTGCCTAATCCAAAGCCAGAAAAAAAGGTTAATCCAGATCCAAGCAAAGCTACGATACCAACCAGAATATACTCCATAAATATAACCTTCTGTTCTGTTTAAAATTTATATCATATCATGTGCCTATTTTAGTTTTTAGCACTTATAAAAAATGATTTAGAATTGTTTTCTAGCTTTTCTGTTCTTTGTTAAAATACACCAGATAGTAATACATTTGCTTTTCTTCATCCCACCCTTTTTCTACAAATTTTTCTGCCGACTCTGGATTGATAAAATCCATTTTGATCTGTACATTAGTGTCAAGATCAATAACGTTTTTCATTTTCTTTCTAGCTGCCGTAACTGCATTATTGGCAATAGGAAAAGAGGTAAGGTCCTCAATTTGATATTTTGGAGCTTTTTCTACCTTGTAATGTTTAAATTCTGGAATCAGATCGGGATTATCGATAACTTCATCTAAAAAAGCAGATTCTTCAAACTCATCATTTTTTGCAAAATGATTAACTGCTCGATTCATAAACATGACTTCTTCTTTTTTGTCTTCTGCTGGCAGTACAACCTCTTTTGCAAAGTCTTGACAGAATTTCATGTATTTCTTAGTGTAGAAATTTTCATCTGCAAATGCCTGTACGCCCAAGAAATGCTCAAGCCAATATTTGGTGTCATATCTATTAGAGTCGATAGAAAGTATTTTATATCCCTCTTCTTTTTTATGGTTAAAAATTAGACACCCTTTGTCTAATTTATTAAGATTTACACCTTGTTGGATTAGCAATTCTATATTGGCATTACTCTCTTCAAACTGAAGAAAATCATGTTTTAATTCTGATTTAAATATTCCTAAAGCACTTACTTTTTCGTTGTCAATTGTTACGTTGTCCAAGTAGGTGACATATAATTCACCGCTTTTAATATGAGGGTGTTGAGATTGTTCATATAATAAAGAAGCTATTCTTTTTGATTTTTCATGAGCCGATGAAGGGCTTTCAAAAATTTCTGTAACAATTTTAAATAATGGATTAAACTCTACATCTACTTCATTAGTAAATTGGAAATAATTCTCTTCTTTTTCTCTAAAGGGTTTGAAAAAATATTCCTTTAGAATCGAAGTCAATTCGTCATTAAGATTGTACGGCGAATCAGATAAAAAAATGTTTTCGTTTCTACTTTTGTTACCAATTCTATGAACTGATAATGATTCAATTTGAGTGCTGTACAGATTAATCATAATTTTTTAATTTAAAAGTTGCATCATCTTTAAGTTGCCAAGCTTATTATTTGGATTTCTTGCCCTACTGCCTTGCTACTTTGTTTTAGTTCCAGTTTTCATCGAACCCCAGATCTTCGTATTCATCAAGATCCATATGTCCTTCGTTTTGACCTTCGTCGAAATCATTAAGATCATCAGCCTTAAATTCCTTATCAGGAGCTTCGTCAGGTAGCTGCCCATGTGTATACATCACATTAGGGTATGTTCTTCCGTTTTCATATTCTGCAATTTCGGCCAATTCAACCAAAAAAGTCCACATATTTAAAAAATCGTAGACATATATTAATTTGGGAGAAGTTTCTGTAGCAACATCTTCCAAAAAGGTTTCATTCATTAATTTAACAGGTTGAGAGCCATCACTCATGTCAAACAATGATATTTCTTCTCCTTGGTTCCATTGGTCATCACTACTATAAAAAGAAGCCATTTCTGTTCCGTCAAATCCAAAAGATTGCGTGATCACATTATGAAATTGCTCTAGTGTTGCGTCTTGTTCTATTTCAATGTCTCTAAAAACATCTTCTTCTGTATCAAGAATAATTCTGAAACGGTAAATCATTATAACTAAAATTTGAAAAATGCAAAGATACTATAATTACATTGTTATTTACTAAAACGATGTAATGAAAAAGTCATTGCCCCAAGTAGTATAAAAGCAACAATTTGATGTAAAATACCCAATGTAATAGGAACTCTAAAAAGCAGGGTGAAAATACCTAAAAGAAACTGAAGAAAGACCAGTGCCAGTATAATATTTAACGAAGTGTGCTGTATGTTGTCTTTTTGAATTTTTTTACCACGATACCATATAAGCAGGATGATGCCCACTACAAAATATGCTAAATATCTATGGACAAACTGAACGCCACTTTTTCCTTCTATAAAATTACGAATCATGGGTGATTGCTCGATATAAACTGATTCATGAATCAATTGCCCATCATTCATGAGTGGCCAATGGTTATGTAGGAATCCTGCATCGAGTCCTGCTACAAATGCGCCATATACGATTTGAAGTAGCAGTAATCCTAATCCCCATCGGATGAGGTTTCTAAATTTAGGATCTATTTTTTTCTTTTTAGGATATATAAGATCCAGGGCCACCCAAAAAGTATAAGCAAAAGTTATAAAAGCAGCTGTAAGATGCATAGCAAGTCGATAATGACTTACATCGGGTCTGTCTATAAGACCGCTTTTTACCATAAACCAGCCCAAAAAACCTTGAAACCCACCTAAAAACATAAGCACCAAAGATTTTTTTATAGTGGGTTTTGATAGTTGTTTTCTGATAAGAAAATAAATAAAAGGAAGTATAAAAACCACTCCTATAAATCGGCCTATAACTCTATGTAGCCACTCCCAAAAATAAATGTCTTTAAAATCTTGAAGGGTGAATTGATGATTGATTTTTTGATATTCTGGATATTGTTTATAAAGATCAAATGCAGCTGTCCACTCTGCTTCATTGGTAGGAGGGATGGTACCAGAAATTAATTTATAATTAGAGATAGATAACCCAGAGTGAGTGAGTCTTGTAATCCCGCCAACAATAACCATTATAAAGATTAAAATACATCCGGTAAGTAACCAGTAGATAACTTTTTTATTGTCCTTTTTCATGTTTATAAACCTTATACACCTTAAATTCTTTAGCAACTTGTCAACCCTAGTTCTTCCCCTTTTTTGATCATAAATTCATAAGCTGCGTCATAATCATTGGGTATTTCACCTTCGAGAATGGCCTCTTTGATTGCTTCTTTGATGATTCCGATTTCTCTGGATGGTTTTATATTAAACGTTTCCATAATTTTTTCTCCTGTAACAGGAGGTTGAAAATTACGAATATGATCACGTTCTTCTACTTCGACCATTTTTTGTCTAACAATTTTAAAGTTGTTATGGTATTTTTTGAAACGTTTAGGATTTTTGGTAGTAATATCGGCCTCACATAGGGTCATTAATTCTTCAATAAACTCTCCCGCATCAAAAATTAATCTTCTTACCGCCGAGTCGGTTACTTCAGAAGCAATAACGATAGGTCTCGAGCTCATTAATACCATTTTTTGGACAAATTTCATCTTATCATTTAATGGCATTTTTAAGCGTTTAAAAAGCTTGAAAACCATTTTAGATCCTACAAATTCATGACCGTGAAATGTCCATCCTATTTTTTTGTTAAACCTTTTAGTTGGTGCTTTTCCTATATCATGCAATAACGCAGCCCATCGTAACCAAAGATTATCTGTATTCTCAGAAATATTATCAACGACTTCCAAGGTATGATAAAAATTATCTTTATGTTTTTGACCTTCGACTTCATCAATACCTTTTAAAGCTGTCAGCTCAGGTAAAATATAGGGTAATAACCCGGTTTTTTCTAATAGGATAAACCCAATCGATGGTTTGTCACTTAATAGAATTTTATGTAATTCATCAACAATACGCTCTTTGGTGATAATCTTTATTCGATCTTTATTTCTTGTAATTGCTTTTAGAGATTCGGGTTCAATCACAAAATTAAGTTGTGTTGCAAACCGAATAGCTCTCATCATACGAAGTGGATCATCAGAATAGGTGATATCCGGATCTAGCGGTGTGCGAATAATTTTGGATTCTAAATCTGTCAACCCATTAAATGGATCTGATATGTTTCCAAAAGTTGAAGTAGCAAGTGATAATGCCAGCGCATTAATGGTGAAATCCCTTCTGTTTTGGTCGTCTTCAAGCGTTCCATTTTCTACCGTAGGATTACGGCTATTTTCTGTATACGATTCTTTACGAGCACCTACAAATTCAATTTCAATATCGTTTGCCCTTAGCATTGCGGTGCCATAGGTTTTAAATATTTGTACTTTAGGACGGTTTGGTAAAAGCTTAGAAACCTCTTTTGCTAACGTAATCCCACTCCCAACTGTAACAATGTCAATATCTTTTGCAGTTCCTCTTTGTAACAAATGATCTCTTACAAATCCGCCAATCACGTAGCTTTCAAGCTTTAAATTGGCAGCTGCTTTATTGATTATCTTAAAGATAGGGTGTTGTAAGGCTTCTTTATAATTTTTGGCTTCCGACATGAATCAATTTACTTCCTGATAATTTTTACAGTACTATCCCCTCCAATTTTGATAATAGAAGAAGGTTTAACACCTTTATTTTGCAATGGCAAATTTACAACATAGTCTACGCCTTCCAAAATAGCATTAGAAATTTCTTTTAAGTTTTTTGGCGAAGGAGCCCCACTAATATTTGCAGAAGTGGATATGATGGGTCTTTTTAGTTTTCGAATCAACTTACTACAAAAAGGGTCCCGAACTACTCGGATACCTAATGTATTATCTTTTGCGATTACATTTTCTGCAACTCGCAAAGGTCGATCATAAATTATGGTAGTTGCTTTTGTGGCATATTTTAAAATGTCATAAGCAACTTCTGGTACTTCTTCAACATATTGTTGCAACATTTTAAAGTCACTAACCAGGCAAATCATTGATTTGCTTTCTTCTCTTTTTTTTAAGGCGTATATTTTGTCAATTGCTTCTGCATTGGTAGCATCACAGCCGATTCCCCAAATTGTATCTGTTGGATAAAGGATGATTCCGCCTTTTTTTAAAGTTATAACCGCTTTTTCTAATTCTATGTATTGATCTGGCATTGAGAAAGGTTAATTTATTAAAGGCAAAAATACAAAAGAAGCTGTAATCTTATGTTTTAGTAGATAACTATTTATTAAGTAAAAGATAATGTTTAAGAATTTTTTTAGGTAATTCACCTTTTTTAACAAAGCAATTTATAACAGAATTCAAAAATACATATTCTATTGTGTGTGTTATAATTTTGAAGAGAAAGTACTATAAAAAACAAATTTTAACTACATTTGAGTTATTAACTGACATATTAAAATTATGAAAACATTTAGTAAATTATTATTTTTAGCAGTAGTATCTATTTTTGTTTCTTGCAAGCAAAACCCAGCAGAAACCCCTGAGCATAAGGCAATGGTTGCAAAACATCAGGAAATGGAAGCAGATCATAAAGTTATGGCTAAAGAGCATAGTGATATGAAAGATGATCATCAACAAATGGTTGATTCTCATAAAGATATTGAAAATGACTCTTTGCATTTAGTGACAGAAAAAAATCACTTGTCATTATTAGCCAAACATAGCGAGCTTATTGAAGCGCATAAAGCGATGATCGAAAAACATGCAGAGTTGGAAGCAAAGCATGGTTCTGGAGAAATTTCACTTGAGCAAATGACTACAGAACACGAATCGATGAAAACTGAGCATGATAATATGAAGAGTGAGCATCAACGTATCGCCGAAGAACACGAACGCGTTACAAAAGAAGATCAACAAATGATCAAAGAAGATCATGAAAAAGCTTCTGAAACTGAAGCTGAAAAATAAAAACAATAATATTTTTACAAACCCCGATACTATCAATAAATAGTATCGGGGTTTTTTATAAACTGAAAGTCAATTTGAATAGGGTTTTTTAATTAAATTGAAAAGAAAGGAGAGATAATGTTTATGAGATACTTTCCTTTTTTACTAATAAAATTTGATAGGCATTGGTTATAATGACCCAATCCTTTTTTAGCAGGTGGTCAACCACAATTTTCCCTTTACCCCCACCAGGTAAATCACAATCATCAATAAGAATAATAGAGTTTTTATGAAGGTTTTTTTCTGCCGCTACAAATTCTTTTAAATGGTGCTCTTGGCTTTTTACCTGAATTTCTGTATCATGTAAAGAATAGTCATAGCTATCTAAATAGAGTAAGTCAATAGGTCTATTAAACTTTTCTAAAAAAGCGACAGAATCAGATAAGTGTAATGTTACCACATCATTTAGATTCTCTTCATGAAGTCCTTGTTGTGCCCCTTTTATAGAGTCATTACTAATATCAACAGAGATAACTTCTCCTTTATGTATTTTTGCCCATTTTCCAAAAACAATGGTTGCTGCACCATCGCCTGCAGTATTTTTAAGCCCGTCTCTAGATGTGCCTGTTTCTAAAATCATTTTACCATTTCTTTTTTCAAGAAGTTGTAAAGTCTCTTTAAAAGTATCTCGCCTTAGATTAAAGTTGTACTTAAATGGCATAAGAGGAAACAACGATTTATGTTTTGATAGTTTTTTTGCAAGAATAATGATTGCAATTAAAACGATTAAGGCAATAATAATAATTTGTAGTGTCATTTTGATATGATTAAATGTGCGAGTGTTTTATTTATTTTTAATAACATTTTTATAGACATCGATATACTGTTGCGCGGCCTTTTTCCAAGAAAACGAATCAGCTCTTTCTTTAAGCTTATCGCTGTATTCTTTTTCATTCTCTTTAAAAAGAATTAGTTTTTTTTGAAGAATATCGGCCATGTTTTTAGGATTGAAATCATCCCAATAAAAAGCATGTTCTCCTCCTATTTCTGGAAGTGAGGTTGTATTTGCCAAGAATATAGGTACTCCAAACCTCATGGCTTCTATGGCTGGTAGTCCAAAACCTTCACGAACAGAGGGCAGTGCAAAAGCACTACAGTTTTTTATGTAATATTGCTTTTCTTTTTCAGATACACGTCCTGTTAAGGTTACCTGATTTTCTAAACCCAATGATGTTATAGTATTAGCAACCCTTTCGCCATAATCATGTGTATTATTCCCAGAAATGATTAAGTTGTAATCAGGTAAATGTTGCATCATTGCTACAAGGACATGGAAATTCTTACGTTCTAAAAAATCACCAATCGCATAAATGTATTTTTTTTGGATATCAACAGATGTAGAAAAACCTTCCAGGTTTTCAAAACTAACCAATGGGTTACCGTTATAAATTACATATTCTGGTACGTTAGGAACTTCAAAGTATTGATGAGTTGATTGTTTGGCATATTCTGAAATATAAGTAATTGCATCAGCCCTTTTCAGTTTTTCTATAAACCTTAGGTTTCTTTCATGAGTTAAGTCATCAGAAATCTCCTGAATGAAATTAACATCATGTATAGTCAATACATAAGGTAAGTCAGAATAAGGTTCTATTTTTGTATTTTGGTTTAAGGAGTGCCATACATCATATTTTTTTCGAACACTGGTTAATTTGTATCTACGGGCACCAAAGTAATGCTTGTATTTAAAGAAATTTCCAAAATCTGGTTTTAAGAGGTTAGCTGGTCTTACATGAACGGTGTATTTTAATTCTGGATCGTTAACTTCTTTTAGGCCTTTTAATAAGTGATAATTGAATTGGCCAAAACCTGTATGCATTTTACCAATATTATGTGTTTCTAAAAATACTTTATACATGAAGTTCTTTTTTGCAAAGTAAATAAAATTGCGCTAATATATATTTTATTTGTGGCATTATTGAAAAGACAAATTTTTGGCTAATTTTTAAGAAGAAAAATTGTTTTTTTATGATAGAAATGGTTTTTCTATAATGGGTTTTAAAGATGCAAAAGCTATGACATGATATTCTGATTTCTTTTTAGGTAATTGGATATATGAAATATTTAGAAAGACTTGATTTTACCCATTGCAAATAGTTACCTTTACCACTCAATTATTTTAACAAGATGCAGAGAAAAACTGTAATACGTCAGGATTATTTGTCTATGAAGGAAGATGTTGATGATGTGATAGACAATTTTAAAAATCATCCAAAAATTTTAGGAGATGCAGAACGTAATGTGATAAAAATAGTATCTCTATATGATCGTTTTTATACAATTAAATCTTTTAAAATCCCTAACCTTATAAATCAAATAGCTTATCGTTTTGTTAGAAAATCAAAAGCAGAACGTTCTTACATGTATGCTAATAAATTATTGGCTTTAAAAATTAAAACTCCTGTACCTATTGCTTACAAAATAGAAACAACCTTTTTTTTATTTAAAAAGAGTTTTTATGTGAGTGAACTAGTAAATTGTGATCTTACCTACAGAGATTTGACATTTGATTTTGATATTCCTGATTATGAGGAAATTTTAAGAGCATTTACCAGATTCACGTATCTTTTACATAAAAACAAGGTGAATTTTTTGGATCACTCACCAGGGAATACATTGATAAAAAGAAAAAAAGATGGTTATGATTTTTATTTGGTAGATCTTAACAGAATGAAATTTGAAGATATGGATTTTGAAACCCGAATAAAAAATTTTGCCAAACTAACTATTCATAAATCAATGGTCGAAACTATGAGTAATGAATATGCAAAATGTACAGGAGAGGATGAAGATGATATTTCAAACCTCATGTGGAAGTATACTCAAGAGTTTCAGAACAGATATTATAGAAAAGATCGCTTAAAAAAAAGAATACTTTTTTGGAGAAAACGATAGTTTTAAGAGGTCTTGTTTTTGAGAATTATTTCCCTAAGTTTAGTATATTTCAAAAAAGTAATATTGGCAGTTTGTACACAAATTACGAATCCATTTAAACCATCCAGAAAACCTAGTCTTAGAATGTATGATTTTAAAAATGCCCAGGTAGGGTTTAAAAGAATTTTCCAAACAGGAGCTTTTTTACCAAGTTCATAATAAGATTGAGCAGAAATTGAAGAAAACTTATCAGTTTTTAAATTAAATTCTTGATAGGTAGCATAATTCCAGTGTAAAATATCTCCTTTTAGTTTTGCAGAAGATTTTGGATTGTATAATTTGAATGAATCATGAGGATTAATTCCTTTCCATTCGCCTTTTCCCTTTTTGAAAAAACGCATTTTTCTGTCTGGATACCAGTCAGAATGTTTGATCCATTGACCGCAAAAATTATTGAAACGATTTGCAGAATAACCATCAAGAGTCCAATTGGATTTTAACTTTAGTAATGATTTTTGTAATTCAGGAGATAACGCTTCGTCACCATCTAAAGAAACAATATAATCATGACTAGCTTGCGTAATTGCAAAATTCTTTTGTTCTACGTAACCAAGAAATTTTTGCGAAACGAACTTTACATTATATTTTTTGCAAATCTCTTCTGTTTTGTCAGTAGAAAAAGAATCAACTACTACGATTTCATCCGTTACATTTATAAGAGACTGTAAGCATCGTTCAATCTTTTTTTCTTCATTATAGGTTATAATGACCCCAGAGAGTTTTACCATTAGTATAATTTATTTTTGCCAAAAATAGCTAATTTTTGAAGTAATTGATTGGTTGAAGAAAGAAATATATTGTTTTTAACCTTGGTTTAAAGCTACCTTATTTTACGATACATGAGCCACAAATTAATATGTTTTTTGAATACAGTAAAAGCAGTTATATACGATAAGATAAAGCCTTCTTTTCCATCCAAAAGAAGCAAACGAAAAAGATACTGTTTCCAAAATTCAAAAAAAGGAAGCACAAAAAAATGAATAAAAGATGGTTTCTTTTTTTTGTAATACAATGTTTTTGCTTCTAGCGTACTTTGATGATGCATTTTACCCGTGTAGTCATCTAATGTGGTGTAAAAAGGAAGTAAATTGTTTAAGATAATTGTATGTTTTGAATCATCAATAAAATCTAAAGCATTTTTTATACTGTTGTATTTGTTTTTATTAAATAACAGGGCATCATTGTTTTCATAGGGTAAATTTCCTTTCATTTTTCGCCCCATAAAACAAGAGTCCTTTTTTATGACAAAAATAATATCATCAGAAATATACTTGGTTTCTAAAATTTCTTGAGATACGTTTTCTGGAAATTCTTCATTTTGATTTAAAAAAAGAATCCAATCACATGAAGCTTTAGAGATAGCATATTGTTGTTGTGATGTAAAACTTGTGAACTCCTTTTGGTAAGTTGTCACATTATCATATTTAGACAACAGTTTTATGGTGTCATCGCTGCTAAAAGAATCTATAATAATTATTTCTTTTGCAAACTTGAGACTTTCAATAACACGTTCTATAGTATTAGCTGCATTTAAAGTAGTAATGAGAACGCTGATGTGTAAAGTATTTTCCAATCCCGGTGATAATTTGCACAAAAGTAATAATTTTACATCTGATTTGTAATAAGAATATAGATGTCAAAATTAACTGTTTTAATGTATCACCATATTAGTGCCGATAAGAGTGAAGGGCTAACTATTTCTTTAGAATGCATAGAACAACAGTTAGCACATTTGGCATCACGTGGGTATAAGACACATCACCTAAAAGATTTATATAACAGAAAAAAACTCAAATCAAAAAAAAATGTAGTCATTACATTTGACGATGTGTATGTAAGTCAATTAGAATTAGCCTATCCTTTATTGAAGAAATATGGATTAAAAGCTACTTTTTTTGCACCCTTATCTTTTATTGGTAAAAAAGATAGTTGGAATACTGGTACATTAGAGATTATGACGGTGGCACAGTTGCGCTCTATGGATTCATCAATCATAGAGTTAGGATTTCATTCATTTTACCATAAAAAGTATCACGAACTTACTTTTGAAGATATTGAAGAAGACACGAGGTTGTGTAAGAAATTTGTGTCTGAAAACAGCTTGGAAATGTCACCAGTTGTGGCTTATCCTTACGGTAAATACCCAAGAGATAAGGATAGAAAAATAACTTTTTTTAAACAATTACAAAAGCATGGTTTTGTATATGGCTTGCGTATAGGTAACCGGGTAAATAAATTTCCTTTTAAAAACCCTTTTGAAATTCAGAGAATCGATGTAAAAGGGAATTATTCTTTGAGAACATTCAAACGAAAATTAAGATTCGGAAAACTTTTTGGTTAATTGTATTTAGAATCTTTGAGCTATTTAATTCCTTTTTGAAGCAATATTAATTTTGCATAACGAGAAAATACGCCATAAGCATTAACAGCGGCTACAGTAAGACCAGGGACCCCATCTCTATAGCCTCCTTTTATGATTAAAGAACTAAAGAATCTATAAGAAGGTTTGAAAAATAAGTGAAACCAAGTCACTTTTTTGTTTTTTTTGAATAATTGATCTGCCTGAAACCATGCATAGGACTCCTTTTTTTGTATGTAAGGATGTAATCCTTTATAGGTATAATGTAGCATATGGTTTTTGAGCTTGCCTATGCTACCATTACAATGTAGTTTTTCATGAACCAAACCTGTTAATTTTGCTCCGTCTCTCTTTACCAACCTAAGCACATCATTACTATGGTGATAGAGAAATCGATTCATGTAAAAATGCGGGAAATTGATTTTGTATCCTGTATGTTTGGTTTGATTAATAGTAGTAACAATTTCTGCCCTTAAAGAATTGGTAACACGTTCGTCTGCATCTACAAAAAGAACCCAATCTCCCGTTGCGTGCTCTAGCGCATGATTTTTTTGATTAGAGAAATTATCAAAACTTCGTTTAAGTATTTTTGACGCATAAGGTTCTGCAATATCAACGGTGTTGTCGGTGCTAAAAGAGTCAATAACGATGATTTCGTTGGCAAACGAAACAGATAGCAATGCGTCTTTGATATAAGAAGCCTCGTTGTAGGTAGGTATAATGACCGAAAGTGTTGGCATGACGGCAAAATTATGAAAATAATTTTATCTTTGCGGGCATGACAGCAATTGATGTTTCTATAGTAATAAGTACTTATAACGCTACCGATTGGTTAGAAAAAGTGCTATATGGTTATAATAATCAAACATATAGGATGTTTGAAGTCGTTATAGCCGATGATGGCTCTACAGAAGAAACAGCATCGCTAATAAATAAAGTTAAAGAAGAAGTCTTTTATCCTATTGTTCATGTGTGGCATGAAGATAATGGTTTTCAGAAATCGCAAATATTAAATAAAGCTGTTGAGCAATGTACAACTCCATATATTATTATGAGCGATGGGGATTGTATTCCTAGAAAAGATTTTGTAGAACAGCATGTTAAGTACAGAGAAGAAGGATATTTTTTATCTGGAGGATATTTTATGTTGCCGATGGATATATCGTTAAAAATTTCTAAAGAAGATATTTATACAGAAAACTGCTTTGATATTAAATGGCTTAAAAGGAATGGTTTGAAATCTTCTTTTAAGAATAATAAGCTTACGGCTGATACATTAAAGGCAACTTTTCTAAACGCAATAACACCCACTAATGCAAGTTGGAATGGCCATAACGCATCAGGATGGAAGAAGGATATTGTAGACGTAAATGGATTTGATGAACGCATGCAGTACGGTGGGCAAGATAGAGAATTAGGAGAAAGATTGTTTAACTTAGGAATAAAAAGCAAACAGATTCGTTATAATGCCATTTGTATCCATTTAGATCACCCAAGAGGGTATAAAAATCAAGATTCAATAGACAAGAATAAAGCGATTCGAAAGGAAACAAGAGAACGTAAAAAAGCATGGACCCCCTACGGAATAGTTAAAAAAAAGTAATCTATGCCTTCAGTTTCTATTATTATCAGTACCTACAATCAGCCAGAGTGGCTTCAGAAAGTACTTTGGGGTTATGAACAACAAACCCAAAAAGATTTTGAGATTATCATTGCTGATGATGGTTCTACAGAAGAAACAATAAAGTTGATTGAAAGCTTTCAGGAAAAATCACTTTTGCAAATACATCATGTATGGCAAGAAGATCATGGTTTTCAGAAAACAAAAATACTTAATAAAGCCATTGTTTTTTCTAAGGGAGAATATCTGATTCTTACAGATGGTGATTGTATTCCAAGAAAAGATTTTGTCGAAAAACATTTAAAGCATAGAAAAGAAGGGTGTTTTTTGTCGGCAGGATATTTTAAGTTGCCTATGAATATTTCAAAAGCAATAACTCAAGAAGATATTATAAATCAACATTGTTTTGATGTACAATGGTTGATGAATAGAGGTTTGAAAAAAACATTCAAGAATAATAAACTGACCTCTCATGGGGTTAAAGAAAAATTATTAAATCGTTTTACCCCAACAAGCGCCACTTGGGATGGTAATAATGCTTCTGGATGGAGAAAAGATATCATGGCAGTAAATGGATTTAATGAATGTATGCAGTATGGAGGTGAAGACCGTGAATTAGGAGAGCGATTGGTTAATTACGGGATAAAACCATTACAAATACGCTATAGCGCTATTACAATACATTTGGATCATGCAAGAGGCTATGTTACAGAAGAAATGATTACCAAAAACAAGGCAATAAGAAAGAATACCAAAAAGAATAAATTGGTTTGGACAAAGAATGGGATTGTAAAAGAGGTTGATACCACCAAAAAACTTTAATTCTAAATACTACTCTAGTTCGATATTACTTTTGGTAGTAAGATGATGATTTAAAAAAGGTTGTAGTTTGCCAAGAATCATCTCTGGAGTAAGTTTTTGGTACAAAATATCTGGATTTTCTTCAATTTTTTTACGTTTTTCAAAAGTAAAACTATTAAACAAATCAGGTTTTTCTTCTAGAAGATGAATAGATTCATGAGTTTTTCCGTCCTCAAAACTACACCAATGTTCCTTATTTATATAAGGAGAATAAATAGTGAAAGTCGGTTTGTGTAATGCCTTTGTAATATGTACACTACCTCCTTCATTGGCAATTAAAAGGTCGCATTGTGCCATTAATGTAATAAACCCCCTAATAGAATCTTCATAGATGCTAAGGTCTATCAGCTCTTTATGTTTGCAAAGTTGGTATATTTTTTCGGCTTCACTTTTTTGATGCGGAGCATAATTAAATAGGATAGTAGCATCATAATTATGGGTCATGAAATCTACCACTTTTGCGATATATTCATAAGGCATAGATTTTTTTGCTGTACTGCCTAAAACGCCTATCATCACAACAGGTCTTTTTAATTTTTTAATTGTATCATAGTCTTGTTCGGTAGATGTAAGTGATATTTTAGGTTCGTAATCAGGATGCTGTAATTCTGGGAATACAGATGAGATCATATTGATTCTATCTTCAATTGCTTTTCCACAATTTTGAGTTTTATGATCAAGTAAATCAATCGGGTGAGTGTAAAACGGTAGCTTTAATTTTTTGTGCTTTCGTTTTAAACCAATACGATAATTTGCTCCAGAAAATAAACAAATCATTCTGCTTTGAAACTTGGCATAAGGATCAAAGATAATATCGTACTTCTCCTTACGTATCTTTCTGATTACTTTTATGAGGTTAGGGACCTTTTTTAACTCTTTATCATTGACTTGTATGACATGATCAATATTTGGGTTGTTTTTTAAAACCCCAACAGTATAATCATAGACAAAATAAGTTACCGAACTAGTAGGAAAGACCTTTTTTATATTATTAGCAATGACAGAACTAATTAGTACATCGCCAATTCTTTTGTTTTGTATTACGAGTATTTTCTTCATAAAGATTACCTTCGCAAAATATTCTTTTTTTTGAAACTATTAATAGTATAATGCGAAAAAATTTAGAAGTATTTTCTGGTTTCGAAACGGCGAGACCACAATTAGAAAAAATCTTTGAACACTTTGCTTCAGAAGGTATTTATGTAGTTGAGGGTAAGCGTAATGTGATAAAAAAGGTCGCGGTTAATAATGAGGTCTATAACATTAAAAAGTTCAAAACTCCAGGTTTGTTACAGTCTCTGGTTTATCGATATTTACGCAAATCAAAGGCAAAGCGATCTTTTGAATACGCAAAAAAACTGGTTTCTAATGAAATTAATACGCCACTTCCAGTCGCATATTGTGAATTTTTTTCTGTAGGACTTAGAGAGAGTTATTATGTGAGTAAGCATTTAGATTATGATTTTGACTTTCGTGTTTTGATTCATCAACCAAAATTTCCGGAAAGGACAGAAATTCTAAAACAGTTTACCGATTTTACTTATAAGTTACATGAGTGTAATGTAAATTTCCTGGATCATTCACCTGGCAATACATTAATTGTAAAAAAGGATAAAGGTATTTATGATTTTTTTCTGATAGATTTAAATAGAATGCGTTTTGAAACTATGAGTTTCGAGAAGCGTATGCATAATTTCAGAAGATTGTGGTTGTCTAAAACCATGATGAAAATTATATCAAAAAGATATGCTGAGTTACATCAAAAGTCATATGATGAGATTTATCAGCGAATGATGTATCACAGTAGAAAATTTCAGAAAAAAATAAATAGTAAAAAGATAAGAAGAAGAAAAAGAAAAGCTTAGATGACATTTGTATCATCTAAGCTTAAGCTTATATTTAGATTTTTTTATACAGCCACGTCATATTCACGAAGAGCATCATTAAGAGAAGTCTTTTTGTCTGTACTTTCTTTACGTTTTCCTATAATCAAGGCACAAGGAACATTGTATTCTCCGGCAGCAAATTTTTTGGTATAACTACCTGGTATCACTACAGACCCAGCAGGAACTAAACCTTTTCTTTCTACAGGTGTGTCTCCGGTAACATCAATAATTTTGGTTGATGCAGTTAAAACTACATTTGCACCTAATACTGCTTCTCTTTCTACACGTACACCTTCTACAACAATACATCTGGATCCAATAAAAGCATTATCTTCGATTACAACAGGAGCTGCTTGTAATGGTTCTAATACTCCACCAATACCAACACCACCACTAAGGTGAACGTTTTTTCCTATTTGTGCACAACTACCCACAGTAGCCCAAGTATCTACCATTGTACCTTCATCTACATAGGCACCAATATTTACATAACTAGGCATCAAAATTGTTCCAGGTGATATATAGGCACCATGACGTGCAACCGCATTAGGAACAACACGTATTCCTTTAGCTTCATAACCTCTTTTTAAAGGAATTTTGTCATGATATTCAAAAATCCCTGCTTCCAGAGTTTCCATTTTTTGAATAGGAAAATATAAGACTACTCCTTTTTTTACCCATTCATTTACTTGCCAACCCCCTTCAATAGGTTCTGCTACTCTTAGTTCTCCCGCATCCAATAGATTAACAACTTCTCTAATGGCATCTTGTGTTTTTGATTCTTTTAATAGCTCCCTGTTTTCCCAGGCTTGTTCTATGATTTCTTTTAACTGATTCATCGAATGAAAATTTTTGGTAAATATAATAGCTTCCGTTTAAAAAGAAATAAGGATATTCTAGTATTTTGAGAAACCGTTAATTATTAAACTCATTTGTATATTTTGTAAGTAATACTCGCTTAGTTTTTTATTAAAAATTGAAAACATAATAATCTAAAAAAGTAGAAATGCTTGTGATTAAAGTAGGTGTAGATGCAAAATATTTAGAATTTATCGGTAAAATAAAAGTTCAAAAGAGATCAATAGGGTGTTTTTGTAATAATATTATACTTTTGCACAAAAAAAGTATGGCTCGCATTTTGGCAATAGATTATGGAGGTAAGCGATGTGGTATTGCGGTAACCGATGAGTCACAGATCATTGCTTCTGGATTAACTACTGTAGCGACCAAAGAGTTGTTAGGTTGGTTAAAGGAGTATGTATCTAAAGAAGAAGTAGAACTTTTTATAGTTGGTGAGCCTAAGCGATTACATGGAGAAGCTTCTGAAAGTGAAAAGTTAATTCAACCATTTTTAGAAAAACTAAATAGGCTGCTTCCCGATATTCCTGTAAAAAGGATCGATGAGCGTTTTACTTCTAAAATTGCATTTAATACGATGATCGCTAGTGGTATATCTAAAAAGAAAAGAAGAGATAAGGCATTGGTAGATCAAATTAGCGCAACCATTATATTACAAGATTATTTATATAATTTGAAATGAATAATGAAAAATGTATAACTTAAGAAGTAGCTGTAGGAATGGATTTAAAAATACGTTCAAAAAAGTTTGCTCATTCATGTGTAAAGCTAGCAACAGAACTTCCTAATACGAAATTAGGTAGCCATATAGAATTACAGTTGATTAGAAGTGCAACTTCTGTAGCAGCAAATTATAGAGCAGCTTGTCTGGCGCAAACTAAAAAAGGATTTATATCAAAGCTTAGTATTGTAATTGAAGAAGCAGATGAAAGTATTTTTTGGATTGAATTCTTAAAAGAAGAAAATTTAAAAAACGGTACTCAAGTAAATGATGTTTTAAAAGAAGCGAAAGAACTGACTGCTATTTTTATTTCAAGCAGAATTACGGCTTCGAAAAATATATAGTAGTATTAAAATTAATGATTTTGGATTATTAATTATCCATTAAAAAATATATAATTTAGATGATATTTCCAATAGTAGCATACGGAGATCCGGTATTAAAAAGAAAAGCAAAAGAGATAGAAAAAGACTATCCAAATCTTTCCGAGCTTATCGAAAACATGTTTGAAACCATGTATAATGCTTATGGAGTGGGATTGGCAGCACCTCAAATAGGACTTTCAATACGGATTTTTGTGGTGGATGCATCTCCTTTTTCTGAAGATGAAGAACTTTCTGAAGAACAAGCGAATCAACTAAAAGATTTTAAAAAAGTATTTATAAACCCAACCATTATAGAAGAAACTGGTGATGAATGGGCTTTTTCTGAAGGTTGTTTGAGTATCCCAGATGTTAGAGAAGATGTATTTCGTCATGATACGATTAAAATATCCTACTTTGATGAAAACTTTAAAGAACATGTAGAGACATATGATGGATTGGCGGCTCGAGTTATTCAGCATGAATATGATCATGTAGAAGGAATTCTGTTTACAGATAAACTGTCAAATCTTAAGAAAAGATTAATCAAGGGGAAATTAACCAATATTTCCAAAGGAAAAGTAAAGTCCGAATATAGAATGCGTTTTCCTCTAATGAAAAAAGGAAGATAATTTTGTAAGAACATATTACTTTTAAGTATTTATTATGGTCGAATGTTTGATTTTTTAAATCGAACTATAGATATTTGCCAGCTTTGAATAAAAAATTATGAGTTTAGATAAAATATTAGCAATTTCAGGAAAACCGGGTTTATATGAGTTAAAAACACAAACCCGAAGTGGATTTTTAGCAGAATCTTTAATAGACGGAAAAAGATTATCTGTAAGTATACGTCATAATGTAAGTATACTTAGTGAAATTGCTATATATACGTTTGCAGAAGAAGTACCTCTTCGAGAGATATTTCAAAAGATTTATGATAAAGAAGAAGGAGGACAAGCAATTAATCATAAAGAGTCTAAAAATAAGTTAGAATCTTATTTTAGTGAGATCTTACCTGATTATGATGAAGATAGAGTGTATGCTAGCGATATGAAAAAAGTAATCCAATGGTATAATATTTTACAGTCCAAAGGGATGACAGATTTTTCTGAGCCAGAGACAGATAAGGCCTTGCAAGAAGAGGAATAGAAAAAAATATTTAGTGTATAAAATCCTGTCACAAGACGGGATTTTGTTTTTTTAAGATTTTTATTGATTAATTCTTAATACTAGTAGAAGAAGGAATATGAATAAGTTGTGCAATATTGATTCATTTTTCGACACTTGATCTCGTCACTTCTTTGTACTTTTGCGCAAAATTGAAATACAACTTTACTAATTTTTAGTGTACATGGCTAATACCAAATATGTTTTTGTAACCGGAGGTGTGTCTTCCTCATTAGGAAAAGGAATTATAGCGGCTTCTCTGGCAAAACTTTTACAAGCAAGAGGATACAGGGTTACAATACAAAAACTAGATCCATATATAAATGTGGATCCGGGAACGTTGAACCCTTATGAACATGGTGAATGCTATGTAACGGATGATGGAGCAGAAACCGATTTAGATTTAGGGCACTATGAACGTTTTTTAAATACCTCAACCTCTCAAGCAAATAATGTAACAACGGGTAGAATTTATCAAAGTGTTATAGAAAAAGAACGTCGTGGAGAGTTTTTAGGAAAAACAGTTCAGGTAGTTCCGCATATTACCAATGAAATAAAAGAGCGAATTCAGATTCTTGGAAAAAGCGGAGCCTATGATATCGTTATTACAGAAATTGGAGGGACAGTAGGTGATATTGAATCCTTACCATATATAGAGGCTGTTCGACAATTAAAATGGGAATTGGGTGATACCAATGCTTTGGTAATACATTTAACATTAATCCCATACCTTTCTGCAGCAGGAGAATTAAAAACAAAACCAACTCAGCATAGTGTAAAAACATTGATGGAAAGTGGTATTAAGGCAGATATTCTTGTTTGTCGTACAGAACATGAATTGTCAGATGATTTAAGAAAGAAATTGGCATTGTTTTGTAATGTGAAAAAGGAAGCTGTTATACAGTCTATCGATGCATCAACTATTTATGATGTGCCTAATCTGATGTTGGAAGAGGGATTAGATAGGGTTGTGCTAAGACAATTGGTACTTCAAGATGATGATTTGCCTAACTTAGAGAATTGGAATAATTTTTTAAAGAGACACAAAAACCCAAAATGCGAAGTTACGATAGGGCTTATTGGTAAATATGTCGAATTGCAAGATTCGTATAAATCTATATTGGAAGCTTTTATCCATGCAGGGGCAGAAAATGAAGTCAAAGTAAATGTAGAAAGTATACATTCAGAGTATATTGACGAAAAAACAATTAAAGAAAAAATAGCACATTTAGATGGTATTTTAGTAGCCCCTGGATTTGGTGAAAGAGGTATAGAAGGTAAAATACAAGCAGTACAATATGCAAGAGAAAATAATTTGCCATTTTTTGGAATTTGTTTAGGAATGCAAATGGCAGTAATTGAGTACTCTCGTAATGTATTAGGATTAAAAGATGCATGCTCTGTAGAAGTAGATAAGAATACCCAAAATCCAGTTATTAACTTAATGGAAGAGCAAAAAAGCATTACTGATATGGGAGGAACAATGCGTCTGGGAGCTTGGGACTGTGAGCTAATAGAAGGTAGTAAGGTTTTTGAAGCTTATGACAAAACACTAATATCAGAGCGACATAGACATCGTTATGAATATAACAACGCATACAAAGAGCAGTTAGAAAAATCTGGACTTAAAACAACCGGAATAAACCCAAAAACTGGATTGGTAGAAATCATAGAAATTCCTGACCACCCATGGTTTGTTGGAGTACAGTATCATCCAGAATATAAAAGTACTGTAGCTACTCCACATCCGTTGTTTATAGCATTTATAAAAGCGGCTGTTGTGTATTCAAAAAAAGATAAAAGTGCCAAAGTGTCACAAGGATAGTAATTGGCGGGATAATTGACATTACAGAATAATTAAATATAATTTCAAAAGCCTTTCTGAGTCATCAGATAAAGGCTTTTTATACATCAATACATGGAAGAAAAGAAATTTGATCTTAATTCGATCATTGGATTTGCACTTATTTTCGGAATCATCGTCTGGATGTTCTATTTAAATCAACCTACTCCAGAAGAAATTGAAGCTGAAAAAGCGAAGCAAGAACAAGTAGAAGCCGATAAAAATACTGAAGATACAAAGATAACTACCACAGAATTTGTAAGAAATGAAACTGCTATTACAGTTAATCCTTCAGATTCATTAGGGTTAGTACAAGCAAAAGGTCAATTAGGAGCATTTGCATATTCGGCAAGTTTGCCTTCTGCAAAAGATGATTTTACAAAAATCGAAAATGAAGTATTAAGCCTAAAAATTAATAATAGAGGGGGGTACATTTCTGATGCATTGTTAAAAAACTTTAAAACCTATGATTCGGTTCCTGTATACCTTATAAAAGATGGTAAAAATGCATCCTTTAATATCAATTTTGGTACTACCGATAATAGAATCTTAAACACCAAAGATTTGTTTTTTACACCTTCGGTTACAAAAAATGGAGAGCATACAATTCTTTCTATGAAACTTAAAGTTTCTGAGTCTCAGTTCTTAGAATATCGATACGAGTTAAAACCAAATGATTATATGGTTGATTTTACCATACGATCTCAAGGATTGCAAAAAGTTATAAATAGTAGTCAAAATATAAATTTAGATTGGAAACTTCAAGGAATAAGGCACGCTAAGAGTGCATCTTATGAAAATAGATATACAGAAGTTTTATATGAGTATGATGGAGATAAAGATGATTATCTTGGGCAAGGTGAATTTGCAGATGATGAAGAAGAAGATGTAAGTTGGATAGCATTTAAGCAACATTTCTTTACTTCTGTACTTTTGACAGACACTTCTTTTAAGAAAGCGGCATTTACTTCAAAAAATGTAGCTAACTCCAGTGATTTAGATGATAAAGATATAAAAGTTACTAAAGAGTTTACCGCATCCATGCCATTAGAATTGCAAGGAGGAGAATTAAACTATTCGATGGATTGGTATTATGGTCCAACAGATTATAAAATTTTAAGTAAATACGATCGTAACCTAGATGAAATTGTGCCTTTAGGGTGGGGGATATTTGGGTTTATTAATAGATATCTTTTTATCCCGTTTTTTGGGTTTTTAAGTGGTTTTCTTCCTTATGGGATATCTATCATTGTAATGACAATCATCGTTAGAATTATATTGTCTCCTGTAACGTATAAGTCATATTTGTCGCAAGCAAAAATGAAGGTTTTACGTCCCGAGATTACAGAAATCAATGAAAAGTTCAAGGACAATGCAATGAAGAGACAGCAAGAAACAATGGCTCTTTATGGTAAGGCAGGTGTCAACCCAATGAGTGGTTGTTTACCAGCATTAATGCAAATACCTGTTTTTTATGCGTTGTTTAATTTCTTTCCTAGCGCATTTCAGTTACGACAAAAAAGCTTTTTGTGGGCAGATGATTTATCAAGTTATGATAACATAGCGCAATTACCATTTGAGATTCCATTCTATGGAGATCACGTAAGTTTATTTCCGATCTTGGCGTCTGTTGCAATATTTATCTATATGATGATGACTACAGGGCAAACAATGCAAACACAACAGCCAGGAATGCCAAATATGAAGTTTATCATGTATTTGTCACCGTTGATGATGTTATTTTTCTTTAATAACTATGCGAGTGGTTTATCATTGTATTACTTTATTTCTAACCTGATTACTATCGGAATCATGTTAGTTATTAAAAATGTAATTATTGACGAAGATAAAATCCATTCTAAAATTCAGGAGAATAAAAAGAAACCTAAAAAGCAAGGTAAGTTTCAGAAAAAAATGAAAGAGTTGATGGAACAAGCAGAACAGCAACAAAAACAAAAAAAATAGTAGTAATTACTACTCAAATATATAACAAGAGCCTCTTTTAAGAGGCTTTTGTCTTTTTAAGGTACATTTGTTATTATAGCTTAGTTGCTAAAACCTATTCAATGTAAAACAGAAAGTATATCTTTTATAGTAAAGGTTGCATCAAGCTATTTTGAAATTATTTGAAATTCATTTACTACTATTGGTATAATTTTTGAAAGCTACATTCGTTGAATAAAAAGACTTGAAACCAAATGAATTTTTATATTTGAATGATATAAAAACATCAAATTAAATTAAAATTATGCGAAGTACATTTTTATGTTGTGTTTTTGTAAGTATTATTACCTCTGTTTTTGGACAGGAGTATAACGCGTATGATGCAAATGGAAAACGACATGGTAAATGGCAAAAAAAGTATGATAATACCGATCAATTAAGGTATGAAGGAACATTTGATCATGGAAAAGAGATAGGGGAGTTTAAATTTTACAAGCCAATGGGTGGCACATCTCCGACTGCTATCAAAACTTTCTTAAAGGACAATGATTCTGTGAAAGTGAGGTATTTTACGCAAAGAGGTAAAGTAATAAGTCAAGGAGCTATGATCGGTAAGAATCGTGAAGGTATTTGGACTTATTATCATAATAAATCAGACAAAATTATGATGACTGAACAATATGTATCTGGAAAATTACACGGAGAACAACTAACTTATTTTGAAAACGGTCAGCTAACAGAAAAAGTTTCCTATGTTAATGGTAAGCGCAATGGTAAGCGAACTATATATTCTGATACAGGAGTA
Organism: Aquimarina discodermiae; assembly: GCF_040786235.1. Lineage (NCBI taxonomy): Bacteria > Pseudomonadati > Bacteroidota > Flavobacteriia > Flavobacteriales > Flavobacteriaceae > Aquimarina > Aquimarina discodermiae. Next base: position 26,509 of record NZ_JBFMKP010000035.1, on the reverse strand, counting down.
GCGCTAAAAGAGTTTACTTATGAAAATGATAAATTAAATGGAATCACCAAGTATTATGACACCAACGGTACTTTAATAATTGAAGGAAACTATAAAAAAGACCGTAAAGATGGTATTTGGAACTACTATAAAAATGGGAAATTGTCTGAACAAAAACTATTTCCTGTTCAAAAAAGAGGGTATTAAAAAATACCATAAAATATAAGTATACAACCATAGATAAAAGTATAAAGCAATGCTCTGGCATTGCTTTTATTATTTAGTATTTTTGCATAAAGATTAAGAAATAGTATAAATATTTTTGATGAAGAGAGTAATTGTTGGTTTGTCAGGAGGAGTTGATTCTAGTGTAGCAGCTTATTTACTGAAAGAGCAAGGGTATGAGGTAATTGGATTATTTATGAAAAACTGGCATGATGATTCGGTTACAATTTCTGATGAATGCCCTTGGCTAGATGATAGTAATGATGCGTTACTAGTAGCAGAAAAGTTAGGTATCCCGTTTCAAACAGTAGATCTTAGTGAACAGTATAAAGAACGTATCGTTGACTATATGTTTAATGAATATGAAAAAGGACGTACGCCAAACCCAGATGTATTATGTAATCGAGAAATTAAATTTGACGTTTTTCTTAAAATAGCATTATCATTAGGAGCAGATTATGTAGCAACAGGTCATTACTGTAGAAAAGATACTATCATAAAAGATGGAAAAGAAGTGTACCGTCTATTAGAAGGTAAAGATCCTAATAAAGATCAATCTTATTTTCTTTGTCAATTGTCACAAGAACAATTGGCTAAAACGCTTTTTCCTGTGGGAGAACTGTTGAAACCAGAAGTTAGAGAAATTGCAAAAAATCAAGATTTAATCACCGCAGATAAAAAAGATTCGCAAGGATTGTGTTTTATTGGTAAAGTACGTTTGCCAGAATTTCTTCAACAAAAATTACAACCAAAAGAAGGAAATATTATTGAAATTCCTTCTTCAGAAGAAAAATATCATCAGACCATACCACAATTTACTTCAAAAATTGAAGAGTTAGAGTTTTTATCTGCCAAGTACAAATACAATAATACTGAAGGTAAAATAGTAGGTACTCATCAAGGAGCGCATTATTATACCAAAGGTCAGCGCAAGGGATTAGCAGTTGGAGGAACTCCAGAACCGCTTTTTGTAATAGAAACCGATGTAGAAACCAATACCATTTATACAGGACAAGGAAAAAAACATCCAGGTTTATATAGACGTGCTTTATTTATTGCAAAAGATGAAGTACATTGGATCAGAAAAGATCTTGCACTTGAGGTGGATCAAGTGATGCAAGTAACGGCACGTATAAGATATAGACAGCCATTAGAAAAGGCAATGATTTATCAAGTTGATGCAGGTATGTATATAGTTTTTGAAAATAATCAAAGTGCCATTACCGAAGGGCAATTTGTAGCTTGGTATGTTGATGAAGAATTGATTGGTTCTGGCGTGATTTCTTGAATTTTGTAACGAAACCAATATGGTTCTAAAAAAGTAAATTTAACATTTCTTTAATTGAAAATAACCCAGTTGTTGGTTTATGCTTGTTTAAAATAGTAATTGGATTTAATTTTAACTATATCTGTATAACAATAGCTTTTTATGTAAAGAGATCTACACTTTATACAGGCCTATATGTCGTTTATACATTTTAGTGTTTTTTTAAGATTTGTTGATGTTAAGTTTATACCTCAACTTAAATTAAATGAAACATGAAAAAATTAATTCTATTTACGTTAATTTTATTTGTGGGCATATCATTTGTGCATTCACAAAGTGAGCAAGCATGGGTTTTTTTCAATAAAAAAGAGAAAGTGTATGAATCTATCTACAATCCAAGAACTATTTTAACTCCTAAGGCAATCAAAAGGAAATACAAGAATTATGTCTATATAGATAAACGAGATGTACCCGTATCTGAGAGTTTTATTAAACAAATAAAAGAATCTCCGGGTATTACGGTATTGGCAAAATCTAAATGGTTTAATTGTGTATTTGTAGAGGGAGGTATAGAAAATATAAGAGATTTGACCTCTTTGGATTTTGTTGATCGTGTCGATTTTGCCGATAACAGCCTTGACAATGGTGGAAAGAAATCGAAAGCTGGCTATCAAAAAAAGGCCACAAGAAAAAGCAAAAATAAAATTGAACCAATGATGGATTTTGATTATGGAAAAGGAACACAGCAAATACGACAGATTAATGCTGATTTTTTGCATGAACAAAATTTCACCGGAAAAGGTATGACTATAGCAGTAATCGATTCCGGTTTTCAAGGAAGTGATACCATTATGGCTTTTGAAAAGCTAAGAGCAGAAAAGCGTTTATTGGGAGTGTATGATTTTACGAATAGAGCAGAAGATAGTGTTTTTACTAATGGTGGTAGCCATGGGACACGGGTCTTAAGTGCTATGGCCAGTAATATAGAAGATCAACTTATAGGTACTGCTCCAGATGCATCTTATTATCTTTTTTCTTCAGAGATTTTGGATATTGAAGAACCGTTGGAAGAAGCGCTGTGGGTAGAAGCAGTCGAAAGAGCAGATAGTTTGGGAGTAGACGTTATAAATACTTCTTTGGGATATGGCGGAATTCCTTATGATAATCCAGCCTATGCGTATTCAACTTCAGATATGGATGGTAAAACTACGTTTATCTCAAGAGGGGCAAATATTGCTTTTGAGAAAGGAATGTTAGTAGTAGTTGCTGCTGGAAATTCTGGAGATGTTGAATGGAAAATTATTTCAGCGCCAGCAGATGCTCCTGGCGTTTTTACCGTTGGTGCGGTCGATTTGAATGATGATTATGCTTTTTTTAGCTCAACGGGACCTACTGCCGATGGAAGGGTGAAGCCTGATGTTATGGCCAAAGGTTTTGCAGCTACAGTTATTAGAAGTGATGGTAGTGTCAACGAATTTTCTTTTGGGACTTCTTTTAGTTCTCCCATAATGGCAGGAGCGGTAACCTGTTTATGGCAATCACTACCGTATTTAACAAATAAAGAAATTATGCAACTGGTAAGAGAATCTGCAAGCCATTATAAAAAGCCAAATAATGAGATGGGATATGGTATTCCGGATTTTGAAAAAATCTTACGATGGTTTGGATATGGATGGGATCGTTATCCTGTTAATAAAGATGGTAATATTGTTTCAGAGATAAGAACGTATCCTAATCCTGTAGTTAATGAGTTATATTTTGATTTGATAGATAAATCATCGGTAGAAGTTAAAATATATACAACTGAACGAAAAATGGTGAAATCTGCAACTTTAGAAAACACAAAAAATAAGATATCTTTAAATGGTTTATCCAATGGATTGTATATTGTAGATATGATTTCGGATAATAAAAGACAAACCAATATGATCTTGAAAAAATAGTCTTAATAGTTTGTTTCCTCAAAAGAATCCAATTTTTGTTTTTAATTATAATTAAAACAAAAATTGGATTTAGTTTTTTATATAAGAAGCTTTTAAAACACTTTATCCTTAAAAAACAACATTTAGTACATTCATATAGGGAGTTTATACATTTTAGTGTTTTTTTAAGATTTGTTGATGTTAAGTTTATACCTCAACTTAAATTAAATGAAACATGAAAAAATTAATTCTATTTACGTTAATTTTATTTGTGGGCACATCATTTGTGCATTCACAAAGTGAGCAAGCATGGGTTTTTTTCAATAAAAAAGAAAAAGTGTATGAATCTATCTACAACCCACGAACTATTTTAACTCCTAAGGCAATCAAAAGAAAATACAAGAATTATGTCTATATAGATGAACGAGATGTACCCGTATCTGAGGGTTTTATTAAACAAATAAAAGAATCTCCTGGAGTTAAAGTATTGGCAAAATCTAAATGGTTTAATTGTGTATTTGTAGAGGGGGGTATAGAAAATATAAGAGATTTGACAGCTTTAGATTTTGTTGATCGTGTCGATTTTGCTGATAACAGTTTGGATAATGGAGGCGCTAAGGTTTCTGCAAAATATCAAAAAAGTACGACTCGAAAAGGTCAAAGCAAATTCGAAAGACTAGTGAATTTTGATTATGGAAAAGGAACCCAACAAATACAACAGATTAACGGTGATTTTTTACATAGGCAAAGTTTTACAGGTAAAGGAATGACCATTGCGGTTATTGATGTCGGTTTTCAGGGAGTTGATACTGCTCCAGCTTTTCAAAAGCTTAGAAACGAAGGACGTTTATTGAATGGATATGATTTTGTTAGGAAAACAGACAATATCTTTACGCGGGATCAACATGGAACCAGAGTATTGAGTACTATGGCAAGTAATTTGACAGATAGTATTATAGGTACTGCACCCGATGCATCTTATCATCTTTTTATTACAGATGATCCTGATACAGAAGGTCCTTTAGAAGAAGCACTTTGGGTAGAAGCAGCAGAACGTGCAGATAGCCTGGGAGTAGATATTATAAATGCTTCTACAGGGTATGGAGGGCCTAGTTTTCCATATGATAATCCAGCATATCAATATACCTCAGCCGATATGGATGGAAAAACTACATTTATTGCAAGAGGAGCTAATATTGCTAACGAAAAAGGTATATTGGTAGTTGCAGCAGTAGGTAATGATGGACATTTGGATTGGAAAATTATTTCTTCTTCTCCTGCTGATGCACCTGGCGTGTTAAGTGTGGGGGCAGTTGATAAAAGCGGTGAGTATGCTTTTTTTAGTTCGACGGGACCAACTCCAGATGGAAGGATAAAGCCAGATGTTATGGCTGCTGGTTATAAGATGTCTACAGTATTGTCTGATGGTGGTATTAGAGAAACAAGTTCAGGCACTTCTTATGCTTCTCCAATTATAGCAGGAGCGGCGGCTTGTTTATGGCAAGCATTACCTTTTTGTAACAATGAAGATATTATGCAACTCATTCGAGAATCTGCAAGTCAGTATACTAACCCTAATGACGAAATGGGTTATGGTATCCCTGATTTTGAGAAAATACTACGTTGGTTTGGTTATGGATGGGATGACTACTATCAAAAAATAAATAAAGAAGGCGGAAGTATTTCGGCAGAGATAAGAACTTATCCTAATCCAGTTGTTGATGAATTGTTTTTTGACTTGCCAGATTATAAATTACCTACCCAAGTATCCATTTATAATGCAGAACGAAAACTGATAAAATCTAAAAATTTGAAAAATTCGAACAGTATCTCTGTAAAAGAATTACCCAAAGGGTTGTATATTTTGGATATAATATCTGGTAACAAAAGACAAACTAATATGGTTTTGAAGAAATAGTAAATAAAACTTACGTCACTTAGGTCAAAACCAACATCGTTTTAATACACTATAAATCAAAATGATGTTGGTTTTATTTTTATAGTTGCGGTCAAAATTATTTTATAAAAAAAAGTAAAACGTATAGTTTTTGTCGAATTACCTAGTATTTTTACGAAAGAGAATCTTTGTTTAAGGAAAACTTCCAAAATACATAGTGAATAAAGTTAAAGAACTTTTTAGGATAAAATACCCTATTGTTCAAGGAGGGATGGTTTGGGCAAGTGGCTGGCGATTAGCTAGTGCAGTGAGTAACGCAGGGGGAGTAGGACTTATAGGATCAGGATCTATGTATCCTGATGTGCTAAAAGAACATATTGTAAAATGTAAAAGTGCTACTCAAAAACCTTTTGGAGTTAATATTCCTATGTTATACCCCAATATGGATGAAATCATAGATATTATTATTAAAGAAAAAGTAACTATTGTATTTACCTCTGCCGGTAACCCAAAAACGTATACTTCATATCTTAAAGAAAAAGGAATTACCGTAGTGCACGTGGTAAGTAGTGTTAAGTTTGCTTTAAAAGCCCAGGAAGCTGGAGTCGACGCGATAGTGGTAGAAGGTTTTGAAGCGGGGGGGCATAATGGTAGAGATGAAACGACTACGCTTACATTGATTCCTATGGTGAGAGAGAAACTACAAATACCTTTGATTGCTGCAGGAGGAATTGCTACAGGTAGTGCAATGTATGCGGTAATGGCATTAGGAGCAGATGGTGTACAGGTGGGAAGTCGCTTTGTAGCTAGTGATGAAGCGTCTTCGCATATAGACTTTAAGAAAATGGTAGTAAATGCAAAAGAAGGAGATACACATCTAACTCTTAAAGAATTGGCACCAGTTCGATTGTTAAAAAATAAGTTTTATAAAGATGTACAAGAGCTTTATAAAAAAGGAGCTTCTGTTGATAAACTAAAGGCATTATTGGGTAGGGCAAGAGCAAAAAGAGGAATGTTCGAAGGAGATCTTATTGAAGGAGAATTAGAAATAGGACAGGTTTCAGGCTTGATTAATGATATTAAACCTGCTAAAAAAATTATTGATGATATGATTTTAGAATTTAATGAAGCCAAAGATCATATGAAACAAATATCTTTATAATTATTGGATATGAATTCTAGAAAAGATCAGCTTAAAGCTCTAGACAGGTTATTAACTATAATGGATGAGCTTAGAGAGCAATGTCCGTGGGACAAAAAACAAACACTACAATCCTTAAGGCATCTGACTATAGAAGAGACTTATGAACTTGGTGATGCAATTCTTGATAATAACTTGATAGAAGTTAAAAAAGAACTTGGTGATTTATTACTTCATATTATTTTTTACGCAAAAATAGGTAGTGAAACGAAAGACTTTGATATTGCAGACGTAGCCAATGAGATTTGTGAAAAACTTATTCACAGACACCCCCATATTTATGGTGATGTAACGGTAGAGAATGAAGAAGATGTAAAACGTAACTGGGAAAACCTTAAACTCAAAGAAGGTAAGAAAAGCGTACTTGAAGGAGTACCTAAATCATTACCGGCAATGGTAAAAGCCATTAGAATACAAGATAAAGTCGCTGGTGTAGGTTTTGATTGGGAAGAACCCCATCAAGTATTCGAAAAACTCAAAGAAGAGCTGGAAGAATTGCAATACGAAGTAAAAGAACAGCAACAGGATAAAATAGAAGCCGAATTTGGGGATGTTCTTTTTTCCATGATTAACTATGCTCGTTTTTTAAAAGTAAATCCCGAAGATGCATTAGAGCGTACCAATAAAAAATTTGTAAAACGCTTTCAATACCTCGAGTCTAAAGCAAAAGAGAAGAATAAATCTTTGAATGATATGACACTTGCCGAAATGGATGTTTTTTGGGAGGAAGCGAAGAATATATAAGGTCAATAGTGTACTTGTCAAATAAATAAACAGACTTGTCTTAAAGGTTTTTTTCGGTATTAGAACCTTAAAACGCATTAATTTTAATAAAGCGTTTGTGCTGATTGAAGGTAAGAGAAGTCACTTCGCAAAATAACAACAATTTAAAGACTCATAACTAGAATCTCTACTTTAATAAAGTAGCTTCAAGTCGGTGAACTTCTATGGCTAATCAAGAATACTACGTTTAACATGCCTAATGCAGTTTTACTTTTATTGATAGTTTTAAAAAAACTTAAAAAATAAGATTTATGAATGAATAGCAAAAAAAAGCCGTGTTTTGATGTATGTTATAAAAGAATTGATGATTGATAAAGAGGTTTTGCAAAATATAAGTTGTAGCCACCACTTGATCTGACAGTTGTTACTTATCCGACGCGATGCCTTTGCGCTAAATTTATTTATTTCTCAACTACCTCTTGATTTATGGAGGCAGCTTGTGAAAGAAATAAATTTTCTCCTTACAGGATTATCTTTTCTTTTGCTAAAGATATGGAATCCAAAAATGTTTGAAAAGGAGTTTTTCTAAAGCAAAATTTTCTCTGATCAGTTCTTTCTTTATTGTAGATTTCTATTCACGTGTCTAAATCAGTTTGTAACTCTTCAATAGATTTGTAAATTTTCTTTCTAAAATCCACCCAGAAAAATTCTTGTTGTAAAGTTTTGTGGAAGCGTTCGCATATTCCATTGGTTTGTTGACTTTTAGCCTTTGCCCTAGTGTGGGATATATCTTCAATGGTCAAATAAAGTTGATACTCGTGATGCTCTCTTTTACCGCAGAATTCGGTGCCTCTATCCGGTTAGTATCCTTAGTAGGGGTAATTCATATTGCTGAAAAAATGGAAGTACTTTATCATTAAGTATATCTACAGCTACAATAGCATTTTACGATCATATAGCTTTACAAATGCTACTTTAGAATAAGTATCTACAGAAGCCTGTGCATAAATACGACCAATACCTTTAGTTGTTCCGACATAATAGGGGTCTTGAGATCCTAAATAGCCTAGATGATGAGTTTCTATCTCACCATGAGCTTGCTTTTCGTCTTTAGCACGTTCTAATGCTTGAATTTGACCTTCTGTCAATATTACCATCTTGTGCTACTTTAGTCTCTAGTGCTTTTAGACGCTTTTTCATGGTTTCTAAATCATGTCGGAGCCAAATACTACGGACACCTCCCGGAGCCACAAAAACACCTCGCTTTTTTAAGTTCGTTTGAAACTCGTAATTAGGCCCTAAGCGGGTTGCTCAATAGCAAACTCAACAACACTTTGTTCCACTTTAGGACTTACCCTATTTTTAATAACCGGCTTTTTCCTAGATATCTTTTGAAGCGCTAATTCTCCACCTTGCTCATAGAACTCTTTAAAACGGTAAAAACTATCTCTGCTATAGCCCATAACTTTACAAGCCTGAGAAACGTTACCTAATTGTTTTGCTAACTCTAATAGTCCTAATGTTGGTTTGATGATTTTTTCTTCTGTGTTCATCTGACAAATATTAAAATTGGTTTAAACTAAATTACTAAAATTGTCAGATTAAGTATTGACCATTACGGATAAGATACCGATAATTTCGTAGTTATCTTTCCTAAATAGATTATTGGAAAAGTTGAATCCATATCAATAACCATCCCTTATTCAATTATTTACTAGGGCAAGAGCATTTAAAAACATAGTACCTTTTCTCTATATTCTTTATCAATCAATGCTTTAAACCTCTTATTATTCTTACTTTTTTTAAGAGTAGTTTCTTTGTTTATAAGGTTAAAGCTGCTTTTAAGATGATATTGAAGTTTTCTACAGAGTTCTGTACTCTCTTTCTAGCTGTATCCAGATTAAATACCACATCAAGTAACCCGTGTAATTGATTCTCTATTGACCAATGCTTTCTGATAGCATTATTTATAACAGTAGCATCTGTTGTAAAATTTGAGATATAGAAACGAGTTTCATTAGTTGTTTTGTGTGATGATTTATGATAAACCTCTTTTTCAATCACTATAAATGACTTCAAATCTTTCCACTCTTGAGCGTTTTCAAGATGGCTTAAATTTGTATAAATTTTGCAGGTTCGCTTTTCTACCCTTCGATGACCACAATCATTTTGCTCAACAATTTCTGTAGGCTTTTCTAGTTGTAGGGTGTCTTTTATTTGCTTATAGAAAACCACCGTCAAAGACGGTGGTTTTCTATAAGCAAATAAAAGTGTAATCGGTATTTGCATAAAATAGAAAGCAAAAAACTTCAAAAGGTTAGTCTTTTGGGTTTGAAATAATTAAATATGTAGTTATATAATGAGTGGGTTTAAATTATTGGCAATCAGACCTTTTTTGAATTGTGATGCTAGGTTTAGCAAAAATCTAAAGAAAGGTGTTATCTACAAGTTTTATCAAAACTATGATTTCTTAGATAAAGAGAAGAAAGTGTTAAATGAAGAGAGTTTTGTAATTAAAGACTCACAGGGAAACCTTATAGATAATGATGTTTATTTTATACGTAAAAACAAAGAAGTTCTAGATGATATTTATGGTGTTACTACATCGGATGGTCATGAAATAGATGTTCAGGTATCGGCTTTGGTCGGTAAAAACGGATCTGGAAAAAGTACTTTATTAGAATTGCTTTACGGCGTATGTTATATCATTGCGTTAAAGAAAGGGATAATACCCGATCACTCTAAGCTGGGTAAGCTTATTAATAATAAAGATATTGATCACAATAAACTATTTGGAAAAATCAATGATATACAAGATGTATATTCAGATTTAATGGTTGAGGTGTACTATGAGATAGATGGTAAATATTTTTCAATTTGGTACAATAGCCAGCAAGAAATTTCTCATAGAGCCTTAAGTGAAGGGTTCCAACATCATAGTTTTAATGAATACGGAGGGTATAGATATAATGAATCGATAGATGAAAAATTTAATTATGTATTTAACGAATTCTTCTTTTACACTATTTCTATAAATTATTCTCTATATGGCTTAAATTCAAGGTTCAATAATTCATGGTTGAACGATTTATTTCATAAAAATGACGGATATCAAACACCTTTAGTAATAAACCCATTTAGACAAGATGGAAATATAGATGTTAATTCTGAACTTCATTTGGCACAATCTAGATTGTTGAGTAATCTAGTAGATGATAATTTTATTGATAAACGGATAGTAAATGATAAGAAGGTAGAAGAAGTCATTTTTGAATTAGATTACAATAAGTACAATACATTTGGAGTCTATGATTTTGAAATTGTATATGACAAATTAAAAAAAAAATTAGGTTTAAGTAATTCCGATTTTGTAACTAAAGTCTACAACGCTTTATATACTGATCGTAGCACTAGAATTAAAATAAATCTAGAAAATATTGATAACTCAGAAATACTTGTTAAATACGTATACAGAAAGATCCTAAAAATATATTCGAACTACGAAGAATATCTTTTGCTTGATACGCGTGATATCAATACGATAATACCAAGTTTTCTTCAAATATTTAAAGGACTGATAAGCTTAAGAAAGGATAAAAGTCATATTACTTTAAAACTAAGACAAATTCTTAATTCTATAAGATTTAATACTCTAAGAAATGGGGAAGATTTTAATTGGATTGAAGAATCAGATGACTATCAAAAAGAGCCTGATAAAATCAAAAAACATTTCTTCAGGATAGACACAAATAGCTTTATTGGAAGGATTAAACGAATTAAGCAAGAGTTTCCGAGTTTTGAAATAATTGAATTAATACCAGCAGCTTGTTTTAGACCTAACTTATTTATTAAGAATTATGATAAAGATAGTTCCACTTCTAAGTTTAATAACTTAAGTTCAGGCGAACAACATTTTATACATTCCTTACAGTCTGTATTTTATCATATGATAAATTTAAATTCAGTTTTTCTTTCTGAAAGAAATAAGATTAAATATAATAATATCAATTTGGTGTTTGATGAAATTGAACTCTATTACCATCCTGAGTTCCAGAGAAGGTTTGTATATGAGATCTTAAATGGGATCGGTAATTTGAAAATTGAATTTATTAAGGGGGTTAATATTTTATTTTCAACTCATTCACCATTTATACTTTCTGATATACCCCATGATAATGTTTTGCGTTTAGATGAGGGTTATCCAAGAAATTCAAAGGATGAAGAAAAAACATTTGGAGCAAATATTCATGAACTGTTAGGTTCAAGTTTCTTTTTAGAAAATGGCTTTGTCGGTGAATTTGTAAAGCAAAAAATAGAATTTCTAATTCAAAAATATAGCAATAAAAACTATTCTAATACTAAAGAAGTAAATAAATCTAATGAATTAGATTTTATTAATCTAATTGATGATAAGTTAATTAGAGATAGACTAATGGATATGCATAATGGCTATTATATGACTAAAACCGACTTAATTGAGAATTTGGATTTATATGAAAAATGGTTAGAAAGTGAATTAGAAAGAATTAAAAAATCCGGTAATGATAAAAGTTGATGAAATATTCCCAATAGATTCACCATCTAAATATAAAAGAATAGCAGATTTAGAAAATGACTACCTAGGTAAATTTCGGAAATACACTAAACCTGAATCTTTGCTTCAAGATTTTATTAATACAGGTCAAAGTAGACGTTTCACAGCAAATGCTATTCAAATTGATATTTTAAATTATTTATATGATAATTTTCCTGATATCATAAAATCAAAACCTAAAAAACTACAAAATTATATTGATCATTTTGATAATAATAATTGGAGTGCTGAGATATATAATGATGATGATGGAACCACCTCTTTTGGTGAAGAATTAATGTATGTTTTTGGTTATTCAGGGAGGTTTAGATCAAATGTTGATAGAGGAATCTGGTTAGCCAGACAGCTAAACATTAAAACTTGCCCTTATTGCAATGCTCAAAATACTATTTTAACAAATAAAAAATTTGGAGATCAAATCGCTAAATTTCAGTTTGATCATTTTTTTCCTAAAAGTCAATATCCCTACTTATCAATTTCACTATATAATTTAATCCCTTCTTGTGCTAATTGTAATATTACTAAGAGTTCCAAACGACTTAGTTTAGATAAACATTACCATCCTTATGTAATGAATCTTGCGGATTTAGCAAATTTTAAATTGAAATATGTGCCTACTCCTTCGGTGTTAACAATAAAAAATATTAAAAATCAGAATCTTGAAATCGAATTTTCCAATAAACATAATGATCCTTTAGGTATTGTTAATGTTCATAATGAGTTATATCATATAGAATCGGTTTATAATAGACATAACGATGTAGCTGAAGATCTTTTACGATTTGCTGTTATTTATACCAATGAATTAGTAAAGGGACACCTAAGTATTAAAGGTTTATTCAAGAATGAAGAGGAATATTATCATTTCCTACTTAGAAACTATCCCAATCAAAAAGATTTGTTAAAAAGACCTTTGACAAAAATGATGCAGGACATTGCAAAACAGTTAAAATTGATTAAATAATAAATGTTACGACATTACAAGATCTTGAGTTTTGAATAAAAATTGTCGACCAAATTGTCGACTGAAAATTAAAACTCCCAGAATCATTAGTGATTTGGGAGTTTTTTGTGGGCTTAAAGAGAAAGAGTTCGAACTTTTTGCTGGAGGATATGATGCTGGTTCTCAAAATTAAAAACCTGCTAATACAATAAATTAATATAGTCGTTTGTAAGTGATTTAAGCCATCTCGGTATACTGTAAAAGAAAAAAGTTAAGAAACTAATTCCTTCAATTCATTATTAGACAAATCACCAATCCATTTTTCACCTGTAGAAACCGCCATATTAGCTAATTTTTTTTTGTCTTGTAACATTTGATTGATTTTTTCTTCGAAAGTTCCTTTAGAAATCAGACGATGCACTAATACATTTTTTTGTTGACCGATACGGAAAGCTCGATCAGTAGCTTGGGCTTCAACGGCAGGATTCCACCAGAGGTCATAATGGATTACATGATTAGCAGCAGTTAAGTTCAACCCAGTCCCTCCTGCTTTTATAGAGAGAATAAAAGTTTTGATATGTTTTTTCTCTTGAAAACCTTCTACCATTTCATCTCTTTTTTTACGAGAAACCCCTCCATGTAAAAATAAAGGTTTTGTTCCGAAAGCTTTGGACAATATTTCAGAAAGGATCTGCCCCATTTCTTTATATTGGGTGAATATCAACACTTTCTCATTATTCTCATAGATAGAACTCAATAACTCTAGTAGCCGTTCCGATTTTCCTGATAATTGTGGACGATAATCTTCTTTCTTCAAAAATTGAGATGGATGGTTGCAAACTTGCTTTAAAGCTGTAATCATTTTAAGAACTAATCCTTTTCGTTCAATAGATTTTTCCTCAACTCCATTTAGAGCTTTCATCATTTCGTCCACAACATTTTGATATAATGCAGTCTGTTGCTTTCTTAAAGTAATAAAGCAATCTTGCTCTATCTTTTCAGGGAGATCAGAAATAATAGATTTGTCCGTTTTTAAGCGACGTAATATAAAAGGATCTGTAATTTTTTTGAAACGATGTAATGCTAGCTGATCATTCTTTCGTTCAATAGGAGAAGAAAAATGTTGCGTAAAATATTTCATAGACCCTAAGTACCCTTTGTTTGCAAAATCAAATAAACTCCAATACTCATTTAAGCGGTTTTCTACAGGTGTACCACTCATCGCAATTTTTACAGTGGCTTTAATTTTCTTTATGGCCTTGGCTTGTTCTGTTCCTGCATTTTTGATAGCTTGAGCTTCATCGATAACTAATGTCTCCCATTTTATTTTTTGAAATTTTGATAGATCAGAACGCAATAAGCCATAGGTTGTTATAAAAAGATCAAAACCCTCTTTATCAAAAGTACGTTTTGAACCATGATAAATATGGGTATTTAAGTCTGGAGCAAACTTTTCTATTTCTTTCTTCCAGTTGGTCAAAAGTGTAGTTGGTACAACAATTAGTCCTTTCTTTTTATCTAACCTTCCTTCGGCTTTAAATTGAAGTAATAAGGTAATTACCTGAAGGGTCTTACCGAGCCCCATATCATCAGCAATAATACTTCCAAAACCTACTTTACTATTATTGTATAACCATTGAAACCCTCTTTCTTGATAAGGTCGTAAAGTAGCTTTTAAATTTTTTGGACTTGGTTTATCTTCACTTCTTAGCAGGCTTTCTATAATCTCACGAGCCGAGTTCGAAAGGGATATTTTAGCTTCTTGGTATTCTTCAGTTAACGCTGATTGTAATATCTCAATATGAGAAAGTTCTCTGTCTTTTTCTAAATTGTTTAATAAGGTTTGGATTTGCTTGGGGTCGATAAGCACATATTCTCCCTTAATATTAACCACTCCAGAGGTGTTTTTAACCAACTTTTTAAATTCAGCAATAGATACTGTTTGATTTCCTATAGCTACCTGCCATTGAAAATCTAACATTTCATTCAGGTTTAAATAGGTTTTGCTGTCTGCATTTGGACCATTACTGTCTAATTTCATGGAAACCTGGGGCTTCGTTAATTGCTTTAAAGAATTGGGTAATAGTATTCGGATTCCTAGTAATTTGATACTAGGTAATACCTGGAGCAAAACCGTAGCAAAATCATTGCCATCCAAAAAGAGTTGTTCTTTACCTAAAGAAGAAATCAATGGTTTTATGTCTACAAAATCTTTCGATAAACTCGATAAGGATTGAAAAACAGAAGCTTTATAGGATGTATACTTTTTTTCTTTAATAAAGGCTTCTAAGGAAACAGGTCTTTGAACAGCATTTTGTTTATTTTCTACCCATAATTGTATTTCAAAAATATTTTCTGAAGGATTATCTTCTATTTTGATCAATGGAGCATACACCTGGCTACTAATGTGTAATCGCTGTAAATATTGGTTTATAGAATCAGGAATCTGTTGCTCTTCGAAGTCGGTAAACGATTGCTTTTTATTTCTAAAAAAAAGTTCTTCAATTTTAAAATCCAGAAGCGTTTGTGTGCCAGTAATAAATGAATCTTTTTTAAGCATATAATGTGTTAGAAAAGTAGACAACAAACAAATGATTTGATCTCTTGGTGTCAAATACTGCTGCTTTTTAGAACCAGTATCTATAGTAACAAACCTCTGTGAAATATTTTTCTCTAAAGATTCAACTAAATAATTTACTTCCTCACTAGCTGTAGTAGGTATCCAACGAACTTTATAATGTGCCTCTTCCAATTCTAAAATTTGAGGAACATAAGCACCATTGAGCATTAAATGAATACTTAAATGATAAGCTCGGTATAAACATTTTAAATCAAGAGAAAGTCGATTCTCATGTTTTTTAGGAATTCTTTCTAAAAAATGAATTAATGAGGTTAAGTCTTTATTAAAAGTTGAAGTATCAATTGGTTCTCCTCCAGAAAAGAACTTTATCTCTTGGAAACTTATTTCTTTTTTATCGATTTGAATTTCGATGTTGTCAATTTTTTCAAATGCTTTGGGTTCTAATTCGAAGATTTCTTTTATAAACAAGTCTTTTACAAAATAGCTAGCGAGTTTATAATGCCTTTTAAGTATTGGGATAAATGATTTTGTATAAAAAAGAGCTTTGTCTTCTAATAGAGACAATACATTTTCTGCTTGGGGAATAATTTTAGATAAGTCAAAAACAGCTTCATCAGAGTTGTTAGGAAATTCAATAGAAACCGATTTATCGAGAAGTAATTTTTTAAAATTTAAAACTTTTACACTTCCATCTAATTGCATTCCTTCTTTTGCCAACTCATCAAGAATATCAAAATCATGTAATTGAAATAGTAAAAAAGGATTTCGATCAATCTCTACTGAGAAAACATAAATAACTGCTGCCAAATGTTTACAAGGCACTGCCCAATCTGGGCAAGAACATTGCATTTCAAAATCTGACCATTGACTGGGAAAAACTTGTATTCTATTTTGTTTTGCAATTTCATTTAATTCTTCTGGTAATTGTCGATTTAATAAATGAGATAACGACAATGGATCACTAACAATTGCATCCATAAGTTTCTTTTTCTCTGAAGAGTTAAACGCTGGAATAGTAATCTTAACATTATAGGGTATAGCTCTACTACCTTTAACTTTTGCTTCAATAATATTGTTAGTAATCTTAATATTCTTTACCGTGCCTTTTCGAGCATAGGTTTTTCCTCGTGGTAAACGGTTGGAATAATCAATTTGTGATAAAGCTTTTAAAAATTGTTCCCCCCACCAAGTTTTACCGAATTGTTGTGCCATAAGTTCCTATCAGTATTTTGTATCTATTTTAGACCAAAATACTGAGATTCTTTAAATTGAAAAATTTCTTTTAGAGGGGAAAAATATACCTTCTAAAAAGATAGGGTCTGTATAGTGTTGAAAATTAAAAGGTTATGTAGGTTTTTGAAAATAAAAAAAGCCTATATTTTTTTGATTTATAGGCTTTTAAAAATTTGTGGGCTTAAAGAGAAAGAGTTCGAACTTTTTGGTTGAGGATGTAGAGTTGATTATTTCGAAATCAAAGTATTTATAAACCAATAAACACGATTATATATTTACATAAATTCTGTTATAACGCTCTTCCAAAACCTTCAAATATTGTGATTTCATATTATCTGACAAAAATGAATTTTCAATCCAATTGACTGCTTTTTTTTTACTTCTTTCGAAGCGTTTAAATACGCCGTTAATCTGCTTAGGTGTCAGTCCAAGACCTTTCCCGAATTCTTCAAAATGACTTTTGGTGAATTTTTTCTTTTTACCAGCGATAGTTAGCGCCAACTCTTCTCTATCTTCAGGATTGACGATAGTTACATTTAATAAATCATAGGCAGGAGTCAAAGACCAGCCAATAGCAGTTTTAATCATTGAAAAATTCTTTAAATGCATGTCATTATTCCCAGTCAAAAAAGAAAAAAATGTGATTTCAAAAAAATACAATTTATCTAATAAAGTGTTACTAGTATGCATACCTAAAGCCTTACCAATGCGCTCCATAGAGCTTCTGTATTTATCAAATGCTTCTGTGATTTGAAACATATCAAGCATATGAATTTTTGTTCCATCTAATTTTCTGTCAATACGTTTGGTTAGATATGATAACTCACCAGATTTTAACCGAATTAAAGTAGATGGCACTACATTTATACCAAATGCTTCTGCTATTCGCATAGTCACATGTTCATTTTCGGGCATCTCTGGGTAATTGGTGTTGGGGGGCTTAAAAATATAATCTCCGCCCAATGCTCCGACCACAGTAAGTCTGTTATGATGATCATTTGTAAATTCGCTTACTAAAGACATAGATAGTTTTGCCTGTACTCCAGGTACTGATATACTTTTTTCCACCACATTCTTAGCCAATAGAGACATTTGATCTAAGGTGTAATCAAGTATAGGTATTTCTTTTGTTCTGAAAAATGCCATGGCACAATCCTCATGAAAATCATTAGTGTCTTTCAATTCCTGATAACAGTACAAGCACTTATTCATCATTACTTAAATTAATAGATTGTACACTTACTGCTCCGATGCAATTTTGGCAACAAGCTAACAAAAGTCCCATTCTGTCATTTCTGTTTATCTTCCAATTTCTTGAGGCTATATCCAGTAACCATCCTTCTGGTATTAAGCCTTCAAAAAAAGGAAATAATCTTTTATCTAGATACACTTCTTGTCTCACAGGCATGGTAAACGTTATAAATTGATCTGAATATTCTTTTATATATTCCTGATCGTATTGGAAGAGGTATTCACCATCATCCGTTTCCGTCAGTACACCAGACAATATATCATTGTAAAAGATGTTAGCTTTTCTCATAATCCATGTTTTTTTTCAATGATGAACTAGGAACAGGAACTAACTCATGCCCAAACATTTTTAAGACAAGATTTACCTTTTCCATGTTCAAATTGGTTTTACCTTGTTCAATTTTCCTTATTACTGTTAAAGCTACACCTGCACGTTCAGCAAATTCTTCCTGAGTTAAGTGTACTGACTTTCTTCGTACTTTGACAAAGGTTGCTAAATTCATAATTATATGTTTTTAAATATAATTTATACAAATGTAATAAATTATATGTGTTTACATATAAAATTTATTTTTAAACTTGTTTTATATGTGTTTAGATATAAGAATATTAAAAAACAACTCAGTGAATTCTTACAATTATATGTGATTATAATTTTATAAAAACTAGTACGTTTGTGATATGCAAGAGTATTTAGAAAATATAATAAGCTTATTACAGGACATTAAAGGTAATGGTACGTTTGTAGTTTCTGGAACAAAGAATCTGATGGTACCCGGTCTTCGAATAGATGGATTTGGAGAAGTCAGTTTCCCTTTAGAAGTCAACCAGATTGAATCAATAATCAATGTATCTCATAAAGCTCCTTTTGGAAAAGGTAGTAAAACTATCTATGATGATTCGGTACGTAATGTATGGGAAATAGATGCTGATTCCATTTCTTTTAATAATCCAGAATGGTTTCCTTTTTTGAATACAATAGTAAATCAGGCAAAAAAAGGGCTTGGTTTTGAAAAACAAAATGTTGTACAAACTAATTTATACAAGCTTCTAATCTATGAATCTGGCAGTTTCTTCTTGCCTCATAAAGATTCTGAAAAAGAAAAGGGAATGTTTGGTACCTTAGTGATTGGATTGCCTAGCAAACATATCGGAGGCGAATTGAAAGTAAGCTTTGACAACAGGACTCAAATAGTCGACTTTTCAGAAGCTTATACTACTTATAAATTGCCCTACACTGCTTTTTTTGCAGATTGCGAACACGAAATTAAACCTGTTACATCAGGCTATAGAATCTGCCTTGTGTATAATTTAGTAAACACTAATTCCAATTTACAAATAAAAAGTCCTAAGTTTAGTTTACAACAAAATAAAATATCGGATATCTTACATTCCTCTAAGGAAGAATTTAAAGAGCTACCAAAAGCCATTTTGTTAGGTCATGAATATACACCTGCCAATTTTTCGTTAACAAATTTAAAGAACCACGATAAACCAAGAGCTGAAGCATTGTTACATGCCGCCGAAAAAGCCGGATATTATGCACAATTGGCATTGGTAACGTATTATCAAAATGGTCAATTAGAAGCTGATTATGATTATTACGACAGTTATCGCAGATATAATCACGAACCCGAAGGAGATGGAACGATGGGGGAAGTGTATGAAGAATATACTTATGTAGAACATTGGAATGGGAACAATCCAGGGTTGGGAAATTTAAGTATAGAAAAGAAAGATGTAATTGCTGACCTCAATCTGGGGGAAGGAGAACCAACAGAAAAAGAAGAAGAAGGCTTTACTGGCAATGCAGGAATGACCATCGAATATTGGTATCATTATGGAGCTATTGTTTTATGGCCTAAAAGCAAACATATTTCAATCCTTAAAAATAGACCTGTTGAAAACAAATTGGAGTGGTTGGGTTATTATATAAAGAAAAGTCATGTTCCTAATTCTGAATATATCCATGCCATAAGAGAACTCCTACTAGGGTTTTCTGAACCTAATTTTGATATTGGACGACGTGATACTTTAGATTTTAGTATTCTTGCCACAGCCATATGTTTTATCGATGATAAAATAATAGTAAATAAATTAAATAATAATCTAAGTAAGATATTTGATAATATCAACACAGAAAGCTGGTGTTCTTTACTAAAACAGTATAGCTTTACTTTGTTTAAAGAAGTCTTTGTAGCGGTGAAAAATTCTAATAACTTATATAAAATAGAGCATCTTATACATATTTTGAGAAAGATGACAGAAGAGAAAGGAGAATTTAGTCCTGCACTCAAAAAACAAATAGAATATATTCCAAACTATATTAGTGCTGATGATATCCATAATATAACAGATTCTTATTTGCACTATAAAGATAATGCTATTGGACGAATTGAAGTTGCAATTCGTCTGATACAAGATATTTTGCAACTGAGTACTTTTAAGAGTAAAGATATTACCTGGATCGAAATTACAACAAAGAAAATCACTAAATCTTTACCCAGAAAATATCTTAATAAGGTTATAATAAAGGCTTTATTAAATTCAAAAAACAAAACTCCATTATTTTATAGCATCAAAGAGGTTTGCCTGCAAGAATTATTACATAAAACCAAAGAAAAACCGGAACCTCCTATTAATTGGACTAGAAAAGTTCCTAACTCAAAACATAATTCTAGAGTTTGGGAAATGTTATCTCCTTTTTTAAGTTCTCCTATAGATTCTGTTTATGAATATAGAGCAAATCAACAACTAAGACAGGAAGTAGAAAATGTAATTAAAAGTGTAACGATTGATTTAAAAACTCAAACCATAACAAAAGGAAGACCTTATACTTTAAAAATAACCAAAACACAAAAAGAATACGAAAAATTATTAAAGTATTGGCGAGAGGATAAAATGCTTTTAGAGCAGTTGAAGAAAACCTATTAATCTTATTGTTAAAAATTAATTGTAGCGATGTTTTAAGAAGTTTAAACTTGTATTCTTTTGAAAAGTAATAAGTTATGATAATTTTTAAAAATAAAAAAGCCTATATTTTTTGATTTATAGGCTTTTAAAAATTTGTGGAGTCGGAGGGATTCGAACCCTCGTCCAAACAAGTAATACAACAGCTTTCTACACGTTTAGTTTTTGTTTAATTTTCGTCGATATGAAAGACCAAAAACCGCCAACGTATCGCTTATTCTCGATTAAATTTCGAAATTATATCAAGATCCTATAATCTCTAGGTTTACTTTTACGATACCTCATAACCAATCGCCGTAAACCAAGGCTCTTGAGAGGTATCCTGCTTGTTCGCCTTGCGAACCGAGGCACTATCCTACTACGATTCGGATTATGCAGCTAGGGCGTAGTTATTCTCGCCGTTTAAAAAAGTTGAAATATGATATTTACGAGCTATATCCCAGCGCTCGACGTGCTTACCACTCTATTAATCTCGCTGTCAAAACCAGTCGACCCCAATAGTGTTTTTCCTTAATTTGATTATCATTTATGAAGAATCATAAACTACTTTTCATAAATTGATTAAAAATTATAAGGTCGGCAAATATAACTATAATTGTCATATCTTTACCCGCTATTTTAATTAAACAAAAAATATACCAATTCTTATGACTAAATTCGGTGTCATCAAAGAGCGAAAAAACCCGCCAGATCGTCGTGCAGTGTTTTCACCAAAAGGACTTAAAACGGTACTATCTAAATTTCCTAATGCTTCATTTACTGTAGAAAGCTCTGAT
This sequence comes from Aquimarina discodermiae, assembly GCF_040786235.1. Lineage (NCBI taxonomy): Bacteria > Pseudomonadati > Bacteroidota > Flavobacteriia > Flavobacteriales > Flavobacteriaceae > Aquimarina > Aquimarina discodermiae. The sequence continues at coordinate 4,947 of NZ_JBFMKP010000035.1, read as the reverse complement.
ATTAGAGCCTTTAAGGATAAGGTATATAGTGAAGCTGGATTTACGGTTTCTGATGACATGTCTGATTGTGATGTTTTATTGGGAGTTAAAGAAGTGCCTCTTGAAGCACTGATTCCTGGTAAAAAATATTTCTTCTTTTCTCATACCATCAAAAAACAACCATATAATAGAAAGTTGCTTAAGGCTATGTTAGAAAAGAACATAGAATTTTATGATCATGAAACCATTGTTAATGACAAAGGGTTTAGACTTATTGGTTTTGGTAAATATGCCGGAATTGTTGGGGCATATAATGGATTTAGAGCATGGGGGCTTAAATATGAGACATTTTCCCTTCCTATGGCCGAAACATTAGAGGATCAAAAAGCGTTGGAATTAGAATTATCAAAGTGTCCATTACCCAATATGAAGATTGTACTTACCGGTACAGGAAAAGTTGGTAATGGAGCCAAAGAAATTCTCGATGCTATGAAAATCAAAGAAGTTTCTGTAGCAGATTATTTGAATAAAACTTTTGATGAACCTGTTTATGTGCAAATCGATGTTTTGGATTATAATAAAAGGAAAGATGGACAAACATTGGATCAATTTGACTTTTTTAATAACCCAACAGCATATGAGGGAGATTTTATGAGGTTTGCAAAGGTTAGTGATATGTATATTTCTGGTCATTTTTATGGAGACGGAGCCCCCTATATTTTTACAAGAGAAGACGCAAAATCTGAAGATTTTAATATTAAACTGGTGGCAGATATATCATGTGATATCGATGGACCGGTAGCGACTACCATAAGATCTTCGACCATTGCAAATCCTGTTTATGGGTATCATCCAACAACAGAAACAGAAATCGATTTTAAAGACCCAGATGCTATCGTGGTGATGGCAGTTGATAATTTGCCTTGTGAATTGCCAAAAGATGCCACTAATGGATTTGGGGATATGTTTTTAGAACATGTAATTCCAGCATTTTTTGATAGTGACAAAAGCGGTGTTCTAAAAAGAGCAAGAATGACAAAAAATGGTAAGTTAACTCCAAGGTTTGCATATCTTCAGAATTATGTAGATGGGAAAGAATAAATAGTATAGCAATTCGATAAATACAATATGACAACTCAAGAGCTTGTTGCACAAATACACAAGAAAAAATCATTTTTATGTATCGGTTTAGATGTCGATATAAATAAGATACCAAAACAATTGTTGGATAGTGATGATCCGATTTTTGAATTTAATAAAGCCATTATCGATGCAACACATCACTTGGCAGTAGCCTATAAACCCAACACTGCATTTTATGAAGCGTATGGTATTAAAGGTTGGAAATCCCTAGAAAAGACAATTACCTACTTAAATAGCAAGTATCCAGAAGTTTTTACAATTGCAGATGCCAAAAGAGGAGATATTGGTAATACCAGTACAATGTATGCCAAAGCTTTTTTTGAAGATATGAAATTTGATTCGGTTACCGTAGCTCCTTATATGGGTAAAGATTCTGTAGAACCGTTTCTTGCATTTGAAAATAAACATACCATACTATTAGCACTAACCTCTAATGAGGGAGCTTTTGATTTTCAGACCAAAAATATAGAGGATACCTCATTATATAAAGAAGTATTAACAGTATCTAAATCTTATCGTAATTCAGAAAACCTAATGTATGTTGTTGGAGCTACCAAAGCTGACTATTTTTCTGAAATTCGAAAAATCGTCCCAGATAGTTTCTTGCTTGTTCCTGGAGTAGGAGCACAGGGAGGAAATTTAGAAGAAGTGTGTAAATACGGATTGAATGAACAGATAGGGTTGTTAATTAACTCCTCACGAGGAATTATATATGCATCGAATGGTGCCGATTATGCCTCGGCCGCATCCAATAAAGCATTAGAGCTTCAGCAACAAATGCAAGTGATTCTGGATAAAAAACTATAGTATATCTTGAAAAGATATCAGTTGTAAAAACAAAAAAAAGGAACAAAAATACTTTGGCTATTTTTGTTCCTTTGTAAACATCAATTATCGTCTATTGGCTCTAAATACTTCTTTTGCATATCCTAATAGTCCATATACAATAAAGAAAATAAAAAATGCCATGATGCCAAAAATGACGAAGTTAAGTAAAGTTGCCCCCATAGTCTGGTTTTAAGGATTAATAATATTCTTAATATAAGGAAATATTCCCTAAAACCATAATGTAAAAATCTGTTAATTAGTTATTTATGAATATTTTAAGAAATCAACAACCTTAAATAACAATACATCGTGAAATGATGTACATTGACCAACTAAATAGAAAAATAAAATTACCAAAACGACCAGAACGTATCATTTCTTTGGTACCTTCTCAAACCGAATTACTAGTTTCTTTAGGATTAATTGATCGTATCGTAGGGATTACAAAATTTTGTGTACATCCAACTTCTATAAAAAAGCAAAAGACAATCGTAGGAGGCACAAAAAAGATCAAACATGAAACCATTAAAAAGCTGAACCCTGATATCATTCTTTGTAATAAAGAAGAAAATACAAAAGAAATTATTACCCTTCTTGAGGAAGGTTTTCCAGTGCATGTTTCTGATATTATTTCAATATCAGATGCTTTGCAAATGATTAAGCAATACGGAACTATTTTTTCAAAAGAAGAAGAGGCTTTAGATCTAATTTCCAGAATAAAAATTGAAAAGGAGTTATTTGAGAAATTTGTTTCGAAAAAGAAACCAAAAAAGGTTGCCTACTTTATTTGGAAAGATCCCTGGATGTCGGTAGGGAATCATACATTTATAAACGAGATGCTAAAAATAAATGGTTTTATAAATGCCTTTGAGGATAAAACTCGTTATCCCGAAATCAAAAAAAATGAAATGAGTAAGGTGGATGATTTGGATGTGATTATGCTTTCTTCAGAGCCGTTCCCTTTTTCAGAAAGACATATAGAAGAAGTTAAAGTTTTTTATCCTAAGGCAGATGTGATCTTGGTGGATGGAGAATATTTCTCTTGGTATGGATCGCGTATGGTAGAAGCGTTTACCTACTTTAGATCTCTTCATTAATAATGCGTAAATTCGACCTAATGATTTAGTTTTAAAAAGCCGTTATTAAAATGAGTGGTTTTTCATAGTGATCTCTCGACTACGCTAGAGATGACATGGAGAAAAATTGTATTGACCTTTCGACAAGTCCGAGATGACAAGGTTTTTGCTAGAAAATTTACATGCCTTTGATATAATGTTCTATCCTAAATTACTCTGACCGACGTAAATTTTCTTATATCGAATTCATATTAATAATACCTCATAAGTGGGAAGAAAAATACAATTTACCACTGATTAAGTATAGTGCCATATAACTTGAAAGTTAAAAGAGGTAGAAGTAATAATAAGTGATAAATTGTATGCTAATTATCTATCGACAAGGAGTATGCCCTTCAATTTTTTTTATCTGAATTAAGATTTTATCAGCTTGTTCGTGAAGTTGATCACTTTTTTCTTTATTGGTAAGTGCTAACTTATAAGCACTTTTCATTAATTTACAATAATTGTATTGTAATTTTTGTAATTCGGTTTTATTTTTTAACCAGTTAAACATTCCTTTATTTTACTTTTACTTTGTTTTCTGGTACAAAGATAGTACTTAAAAGATATGAGCATTCTTAACGATGAGTTAACGTCGCTTAAAGTTGCGATAAAAAATTTGTAGTAATTGTCTTACTTTCAGTTGATTCCTAGGGGATATTAATTAGTCCTGAAGAGCAAATACTCTTTTTAACAAATCTGTCGTTCTAGAACTTAATTTGGTTCTTATGTCTTTTTCTTCTACTGCAATCATAGCATATACTCCTTTAAGAGCTTGACCTGTAACATAATCTGTAAGATCAGGGTTTACGTTTTTGGTAAGTGGTATCGAATTATACTTTGTGATAATATTTGTCCAAATTTTATCTGCACCTACTTTAGAAAAAGATCGACTAATTACAGGGTTGAATTTTTGATAAAGTTGACTTTGAGTTTTATTCGTAAGATATTGCGTAGCAGCATTGTCACTACCTAATAAAATTTGTTTGGCATCTGCAAATGTCATTTGTTTTACAGCACTAACAAAAATAGGAGTAGCTTCTTTTACTGCATCTTCTGCAGCTCTATTAAGTACCTTTAATCCTTCGTCTGCCAAGCTCCCCAGTCCTACATCCCTTAAGGTTTTATCTACTTTTTGCAATTCTTGAGGCAATAGAATTTTAACAAGTTGATTTTTATAGAAGCCATCTTTTTGAGTAAGTTTTGTTACTTGCTTATCAATTCCATTGTCCAAAGCTTCTCTAAGACCATTAGAAATATCAATATTACTGATCCCAAAACCACCAGTAGTTTGTGGCAAGTTATTGACAACTTGTTGTAATTCTGCACAGCTTCCAAAAAGAATAACAAATAAAAGTAGGATTGATTTTTTCATGATTTTAATGGTATAAAATAAACTTAGTATTTTCAGAGACTAATGTAAGAATATCTTAAATAAAAATACAGCTTTGTTGTAATAAACTAAGATTCTCTAAAAATCAAATTGATTCTAGAATTATTAGTAGTTGGGTAATCACTTTATAAAATCAAATTGATTCGATACGCTAATAATCTATATTTATTCTCAAAAAACACCATTTATTTTTACTACTTTATATCCTAAATTGAGTTTGTTATTATTGATATCTGAAGAAGATAAATATTACAGTAATAATAGACTGTTAGAATTTCACTTTTCGGTACTCAAGCATATTTTGTTTTTTAAACATATATTCCAGTTCATATGTTCACAAAAGCGCTCTAGTTAAAAATTTAATATGGCTAAGTTCTAAAAAGGATATGATTTAGCGCTATATTTTTAAATTCGTTCCATACTGTATTTGAAGCAAAAGCAATAGTAGCCACTGTAGCCATTCTATTTGTATCATTTTTGATTTTT
>NZ_JBFMKP010000034.1:0-59173 GCF_040786235.1 Aquimarina discodermiae | reverse complement strand
GTAATAAACTTAACTGATCTTGATCATAGGTCTTAAAAACTACTTTTCTACTCATTCTTAAAATTAAAAAATAACTCAAAAATCTACAAAAAAAAGACTGCCTTTTTAGACAGCCTCTTTTTATTTAGCATCATTGGCTCTATAAATCAAATCTTACCTTTCTTAACATTTGCGTTAGTTTGCGTATAAATTCTCCCCCTAGTCCTTTTTTAGCACGTCTTCCTTTTCAATCCCGCTTCCTCTCTTAAGCGAAAAACAAACACAATCCTAGAAAACCTAATCGAAATTCGGGAATACAGAGGACATCAATTAGCACCATACCATCACTAAATGTATGTTTGTGGTATCAAGCGCTTTGATAAAAAAAATATCAATTACAAAAAAAATAACATTAGATGAAAAAAACAATTTTTAAATTACTGCTTGTAATACTCACAGGTATTATTAGCAGTTGCGAAGTAGATCGAGATATTGATCTCACAAAAGAAACATCAATACAAACAGATGGACAAAAAGCTCTGGAAATATTAGAAGACTTGGGCTTTAACACGTTTAATGCAACAATAGACAATGAGTATATCATAATCGAAGACGATATACTTATGGAAATTGCATTTATCTTAGAAAATCATAAAAAAGGTGACAGTGCTATTGAGTCAAAACAAAGCTTATCCAAAAAGCACACATTTTATGGAGGTAGAGTAAGTAATGAATATAATAATAGAGTAAGGTTTTCTATGGCAGAAAATATGCAAGCCGATTGGCTTCCGGCTTTACAAATTGCAATATCCAGATACAATAAAGTAAACGAGTGTAGAGTACACATGAGCTACACAACAGGTAGTGCACATTCGCACATATCATACAAAAATCTAGGAGGCAACACTTTAGGATGGGGTGAATATCCAAGAAAAACTATTCATAGCAACCTGAAAATATACAGAAAACCGGGTACCAAAATTCATATTGACCCAGTACGTACTCGTAATACTTCATTAGAGGATAAGATACATTTATTAATGCATGAAATGGGTCATAATATGGGGTTTGATCATGTTTTTGACAATGCTACTCATAAAGCGAGGTTTAGTTTTAAGGGCACTCAAATTGCTGGCACTACTATATACGAAGCTAATTCTGTTATGAACGCTGATGGATATGATTCTGGTGGTATTTTTACAGTAAACGACAAACGTGCACTGCAAATAATTTACCCAGGGCCTTTTATATCAGATTTTGACCAAACCATTATCGGTCCACGATATGCAGACACATACAGATCTGCAACCTATAAAACATCGGTAACATCTTCTGCAAACACCTATCATTGGGAGTATAAAAACAAGGTTTCAAATTCATGGAGAAATGTACCTAATGGAACCACTCCTTCTGTGACTTTTAAAATCTCTACATCGGTCGCATACAATCCTTTTAACGGCATTGAAGTGCGTTGCACCATAGTAAAACCAAATGGTGACGAAAGCAGAAAATCAATAATCACTCAGGTAGAAGGTCGTGGCGGTCCGAGATTCTAATACGATTTACGCATAAGAAATTCGTATAACAATCATTCTAAAGAAAAGAATAAAGCTCTTTGTACCTCAAACAAAAAGAGGCCTTTTTTAAGGCCTCTTTTAAACTATACTTAAAAAGTAAATAGTTATTTCTTATTTGCTTCTTTGATATATTTTTGCAATGCCATAGTCATTGATGGCGTTTCTGGCGTAGGCGCCTGTATATTAATCTCGAGATTATGTTTTTTAGCAGCTCTTACTGTCGAGTTTCCAAAAACCGCAATACGTGTATTGTTTTGTTTAAAATCAGGAAAATTCTCGAATAAGGATTCTATCCCAGAAGGACTAAAAAACACTAAAATATCATAAAAAACATCTCTTAACTCAGAAAGGTCGCTTACTACCGTTTTATAAAAAACTCCTTGTTTCCAATCTACTTTTAGATCATTTAAAGTATCTGGTATTAGCGGCTTCAATTTATCTGATGACGGTAATAAAAACTTCTCGTTCTTATACTTTTTGATTAAAGGAGATAATTCCTGAAAGGTACGCTTACCTACATAGATTTTTCTTTTACGATACACCACATACTTTTGTAAATAATAAGCTACTGCTTCACTCTGACAAAAATACTTTAAAGAATCAGGCACTTTATATCTCATTTCTTCTGCTATTCTAAAAAAATGATCAACAGAGTTACGACTTGTAAGAATAATAGCCGTGTATTGCGACAAATCCACTTTTTGCAACCTTACTTCTTTCGCATCAACCCCCTCTACATGGATGAAAGGAATAAAGTCTATTTTTACTTTTTCCTTCTCTTCCAAATCAAAATAAGGTGAATTTTCTACTTTAGGCTCCGGCTGTGAGACCAAAATTGTTTTCACTTTCATAAATATTCTTTCTTTTTTTGTAAAAGTCCTCTTGTTATTAAATAAGCTTATACAATATAAAATAAGGGGCAATTTCAAGAGCGCAAAGATACAAAATAAAATAAAACAAGTTGTTCAAAATAACATTTTCATTTTTTCTGTAGTACGAAAAAAGCATAATTCCATTCAAAATAACCAGTAACACTACAATTATAATGCACATAATTTCAGACAACTGTGTCGAATAAATATAAATAATATTAATTGGTAATAACAGTACACCAATAAAATTACGGTATGATACTTTATAAAATAAATAGGTATCAATTATCGAATCAATTGAAAAAACAGCAGCAATGATTTTTTCTATTAGCAATTTGCAAACAACAATTACTGTATATATCGTTAAAATTTTGAAATATAAAATTATACGATCTATTTCTTGCCACTGAAACACCTCAAAACATAGGTATATAAATAAAGAAACAGAAATCACCTGAAATATGATCAAAATCACATTAAACAAAGACGAGAGTTTATTAAACTTATGATATGCTATGATATACTTGCTGTTAGTTAATAACATCATAAAGTCAGAAAACCGTAAAGTGTTAACTTCTCTTGCAACAGCCAATAATACCAAGCATGTAACAATTACAATGGTAAGCCAATTGGTAGATACTATTTCTCGGGTTAAAATTTCCATATTTGGATATAAAATTACAATGTATTGCCATACATAAACAAAAAAAACACCCAGTAATTGTTTCTTCAATTCATAAAAGTACTTTCATTCTCTGTAAATACCAATAACACAAGTATTCTATTTCAAAAAGATATTCTTGAACATAATTATAAGGCTGGTTTTTTTATTAAAAAATCTATTACAAGCAAAAAGTTCAAATGAGTTCAGTTATATTTGCGTGAAAAATAGCCCAAATGGTGGATGCTTTAGTCATAATCCCTACCTACAATGAAATTGAAAACGTGGAACGAATTATACGGAATGTATTTTCGCTTCAACGTGATTTTCATATCCTGATAGTGGATGACAGCTCACCTGATAAAACCGCAGATAAAGTAACCGAATTGCAAGAAGAATACCCAACTTCTCTTTTTTTACTAGAAAGGAAAGGAAAATTAGGGTTAGGAACAGCATATATTGCTGGTTTTGAATGGGCACTGGATCGATCTTACGAGTACATTTTTGAGATGGATGCAGATTTTTCTCACAACCCCAATGACTTGATAAGGTTATATAATGCCTGTGCCAAAGGGTCTTCTCATGTCGCTATTGGGTCCAGGTACGTTACAGGAGTTAATGTTGTAAACTGGCCAATGAGCAGAGTATTACTTTCTTGGTTAGCATCAAAGTATGTTCGGTTAATAACTGGTATGAATATTCATGACACAACTGCCGGTTTTATCTGTTATAGAAGAGAGGTATTAGAAAAGATTACGCTTTCTAATATTCGTTTTGTTGGGTATGCCTTTCAAATTGAAATGAAATTTAAGGCCTATTTATTGAAATTTAAAATTAAAGAAATCCCTGTTATATTTACAGATAGAACCAGGGGAGCTTCAAAAATGAGCAAAGGAATTATATCTGAAGCTGTTTTTGGGGTTTTAAAAATGAAATTTAACAGCTTATTTAAACGTTATAAAATATGATCATGGAGAGTGTGCTTATAAAAAATGCCAACATCGTTAATGAAGGAAAAATCATGAATGGCGATGTATATATAGAACAAGGTATTTTCAAAGAAATTGCACCACAGATAAGTGCAAAATCGCCAGATGTTCATGTTTTTGATGCAGAGGGTAAATATTTACTCCCCGGTATCATAGATGATCAGGTACATTTTAGAGAACCTGGTTTAACGCATAAAGCAAATATAGAAACCGAGTCTAGGGCTGCTGTTGCGGGAGGAATCACCTCTTTTATAGAAATGCCTAATACAGTACCACAAACTACAACGATAGAAAAATTAGAAGAAAAGTTTGATATCGCTGCCAAAACCAGTTATGCCAATTATTCTTTTATGTTTGGAGGCACTAACGACAACTTAGAAGAAATTCTAAAAGTAGATCCAAAAAAAGTAGCAGCACTTAAGTTATTTCTTGGTTCTTCTACCGGAAATATGCTCGTCGACAACCCAGAGGTTCTTGAAAAGATTTTTTCTTCTACCGATTTGTTAATAGCAGTTCATTGCGAAGACGAAGAAACTATAAGAGAAGCTACCGAAAAACATAAAGCACAATACGGAGACGATATCCCTATCGAATTGCATCCTGTTATTCGAAGCGAAAAAGCATGTTACTTATCCTCTTCAAAAGCTATTGAGCTTGCAAAAAAGACCGGAGCAAGATTACACGTATTTCATTTATCTACCGCCAAAGAATTAGAGTTATTTACCAATAAAATACCTTTAAGCAAGAAGAAAATAACCGCCGAAGTTTGTATTCATCACCTTTGGTTTTCTGATGAAGATTATAAAGAAAAAGGCACTTTTATTAAATGGAATCCAGCAGTAAAAAGCGCTAAGGATAGAGACGCTCTCTTCGAAGGATTGTTAAATGACAAACTAGATGTTATAGCTACCGATCATGCACCACATACACGAGAAGAAAAAGATAATGTATATACCAAAGCCCCGTCTGGAGGACCTTTGGTACAACATGCTCTTCCTGCAATGTTAGAATTTTTTCATAGAGACAAAATATCTCTAGAAAAGATTGTCGAAAAAATGTGTCATAACCCAGCTATTTTATTTCAGGTAGAAAAAAGAGGATACATTAAAGAAGGATACTTTGCAGATGCTGTATTGGTTGATATTAACGCTCCCTGGACCGTTAATAAAGACAATATTGCTTACAAATGCGGATGGTCTCCTTTTGAAGGAACTACCTTCAGATCCAGAATAACACATACTTTTGTAAACGGAAGTTTGGTATATAAAAATTTTAAATTCTATGATGTGCGAAATGCACAACGATTAACTTTTGAACGATGAACAGAGTTTTAATATACTCCTTGGTTTTCTTATTATGCATTTGTTGTCAAAGTCTGGACAAACCTGTGCCTCCTCAAAAATTGATACCCGAGGATCGTATGGTAGAGATTCTAACGGATATGGCATTTATAATGGCGGCAAAAAATTCTGAAAGAAAATTTTTTGAAGAGAAAAATATTAATCCAGAATCCATAATTTTAAAAAAATATGGGATAGACAGTGCTATGTTTACTCAAAACAATATATGGTACTCTAATCATATAGATTCATATAAAGCTATTATCACCAAAGTACAAACCAATTTGAGTGAGAAGCAGGATTTGTATGAAAAATTAAAGATAAAAGAGGATTCGATACAAGCCATTAAAGATTCTATTCAGAAAATTAAGGAGGATAGTTTAAAATTTAAGGGTAGATCAGGTAGACCAGGTAGACCAGGTAGACCAGGATCTTCTAAAAAAAGAAATAAAATTAAACCTGATCCAAAAAAAAGTTAGCGGTTTCGTTGATGCTTTTTTCTATAGGCTCAAAACTATACGAAAGCTCTTTTTTAATTTTATCATTTTCATAATATCTCTTTAAAAATGCAGTACGTATAGAGGATCTAAATATAGATTGTTTTGTATTTAAAATAACAGACCCAACTCTTTGTATATAATACGCAATTAGCATTAGAAAAGGAGAGGCTTTCTTTTTGGGTACGGGTTTATTTAGAGCTTGAGCCATCATCTCAAATGCATTTTTAAAACTCAAGTTCTCGCTTACCAAAATATATCTTTGGTTTCGAAAAACACTTGTCATAAGACGATACATTATGTTGGTAACATCATGTATTGACACATACCCAGAAACGCCAGTGGTGTAAAAACTCATGCCCCTATGTATTTTTTTAAACAAAACACCACTACCGCTATTAAAAAATCCGGGACCAATAATGATCCCTGGGTTTACAATAACCGCATCCAGTCCTTCATGTACTCCTCTCCAGACCTCCATTTCTGCTCCATACTTGGTGATGGCATAGACAGAATTAGGTATTTCTGGATTCCACTCTGTATCTTCATTGATTTGGGAGCTAATAGGGTTTTCGCCAAGTGTCGCTATAGAACTTACATAACAAAGCTTTTGCACTTTATGAGTTAAACATAGATTAACAACATTTGCAGTACCTTCAATGTTTGTCTTTCTAAGTGTTTTATATCTCGCCGGATTAAAACTTATTTTGGCCGCACAATGATACACATGTGTTATACCGTTAAAGGCTTCGGTAAGTGCGGGTATATCACTAATATCTGTCTTTACCCAAGAAATAGTATCGAACAAATGTTTTTCGGTATTTGAAAAATAAAACTCAAATACCTTTCTTGCTTCTTCCTTTTTGGTTTCTGTCCTGTATAATGCGCGTACTTTATTCTCTTCCTTTATAAGTTTAACCAAAAGGTGTGTTCCGACCAATCCTGTTGCTCCGGTTACTAATATCATTTTAAAAAGTATAAGCTACTAAAGTAAACAAATAAGTACGATTATCTTTATTAAACGTTATTGAACTGGTTTAAACTTTTTCAAACAGTAATATGACAAAATGTTTAGGGAAACATGTTTTATTTCCAGTTATACGCCCAATCTTTCCAAACTACTTCTAATCCTTTTGATTTCAGCATAGCTACTACCTCTTCTGTAGGGCGCTCGTCTGATATTTCAAACTGTTCTAAGGATTGAGGCTCTACTACATATCCTCCTGGATTAGTTTTCGATTCTGCACTAATTGATGTGATTCCAAGGTTCACAATATGCTCTCTAAACATTTCGCTTTCTCTGGTTGACATAGATAGCTCTACATCCTCATCCAATAATCGAAAAGCACATATTAGTTGTACCAAATCTGCATCTGTCATTTCTACCTTTGGATCTAACCCACCAGAATGTGGTCGCAACCTAGGAAAGGAAATAGAATACTTGGTCTTCCAATAGGTTCTTTGCAGATATTGCAAGTGTAATGCGGTAAAAAAACTATCTGCTCTCCAATCTTCTAACCCAAACAAAGCTCCTAACCCTATTTTATGAATCCCTGCACGACCTAATCTATCTGGAGTTGCCAATCGATATTCAAAATTCGATTTTTTACCCTTAGGATGATGTTTTTTATATTCTTCTTTATGGTATGTCTCTTGATACACCAAAACAGCATACAAACCACTTTCTATCAATTGCTCATACTCTAGCTGATCCAAAGGCTGCACTTCTATAGTAATATTCGCAAATTTTGATTGTATGAGTTGTATTGCCTTATTAATATAATCTACTCCAACTGTTTTATTTGCTTCTCCGGTTACCAGAAGGATATGGTTATATCCTTTTGATTTTAGAAAATCAACCTCTTTTATTATTTCTGCATCGGTTAATGTCCTTCTAGGAATTTTATTGGTCATACTAAAACCACAGTAGGTACAAATATTCTGACATTCGTTACTCAAATACATTGGGGCATACATTTGTATGGTATTACCGAAACGCTTTTTTGTAATAGCACTGCTCATTTGTGCCATGGTTTCAATATATGGCCTTGCAGCTGGAGATATAAGTGCTTTAAAATCTTCTAAACCTCTCTTTTGCGATTGCAATGCCCGCTTAACATCATCTTCTGTTTTTGTTAGAATGCTTGATAACGTTTCATCCCAATTATATTGATCGAAAATGTTTTTGAATGAGGTATCGGGTGTCGGGTGTCGGGTGTCGGGTGTCGGGTGACAGGTGTCGGGTGTTTGTTGAATATTCTTCATTATACAACTGCTTTTATTAGTTTATATAACATTTTTCTTACCATAATTACTCGACTTAACAATTCTTCTTTTTCGCCTTCTTCTAAGTAATTTAAATCCTTTGATAGAATAACAAGGTATTCTACTTCAGAAATTGATCCAGAAGCAATTCTTAGGAACCTTGCAAACTCTTTATTTGAATCACGTCCACAACCTTCAGATATATTTGTAGGTACTGATGCTGAAGCCCTTCTAATTTGCGATGTTATCCCAAATTTTTCTGTATCTGGAAATTGATTTGTTTTACTATATATTAACAAACAAAGCTCATGGCTATCCTTCCAAACATTCAATTCTTTAAAATCCCTCATTCTACCCCTAATTAAGTATTAATATTCACAATATAGCCGACAACCCGAAACCTAGTATCTGATACCTGTCGGTTGATCCCCAAATTAGCTTTTAGTTAAAAATGATGTTAATGGACTACTTGCTTCTGCATGCTGTTTGATGGGCGCTAACTTTGCATTATATGCCATGCGACCTGCCTCTACTGCCATTTTAAAAGCCTTTGCCATTTCTACCGGCTGTTGTGATACTGCAATGGCCGTATTCACCAAAACTGCGTCTGCTCCCAGCTCTATTGCTTGTGCAGCATGTGATGGACTACCAATACCGGCGTCAACGATAACAGGAACATTACTTTGATCTATAATAATCTCTAGAAATTCTAATGTTTTCAACCCTTTATTACTACCTATTGGAGCACCTAGTGGCATTACACATTGTGTTCCTACCTCTTCTAATCGCTTACACAAAACAGGGTCTGCATGAATATATGGCATGACGACAAAACCTAGTTTTACTAATTCTTCTGCCGCTTTTAAAGTTTCTATAGGATCTGGCAATAGGTATTTAGGATCTGGATGAATTTCTAGTTTAATCCAATTGGTTTCTAACGCCTCTCTAGCCAATTGCGCTGCAAAAATGGCTTCTTTAGCATCTCTAACCCCAGAGGTGTTTGGCAAAAGGTTTATTCTAGGATGCTCTAAATGAGTTAAAATATCATCTGCCTCATCGGTAACATCTACTCGTTTTAATGCTACAGTAATTAATTCACTTTCTGAAGCTAATAACGCTTCTTTCATCAATATAGAAGAACTAAATTTTCCTGTTCCTGTAAACAAACGTGATGAAAACTCTTTATCTGCAATTTTTAGTGTATCCATTTTACCTAAACTATTAGCTACCAGCCTTAAAAGCTATTAGCGAATTTATTTTTTTAATTATTTCTTCTAATTCTGTGCTATTTGTTAACATACCAGAAACTGCCACCCCATCTATTCCGGTATTTAAAATATCACCTATATCTTCTAATTTAATACCTCCTATGGCAACAACAGGCACATTAGAGTTTTTAAATGCTAGCTCTGTGGTTATTTGTTTATAACCTTCAATTCCTAGTATCGGACTCAAATTTTTCTTGGTGGTTGTATGCCTAAAAGGCCCTAACCCTATATAATCTGCCTTATCTTCTATATGCTGCAAACAATCATTAATTGTATTTGCAGTTCTGCCAATGATATAATTATCTCCTAATATTCTGCGTGCTTCGACTATTGACATATCGTCTAATCCCAAATGCACTCCGTCTGCTTGTGAAGCCTTTGCAATACCCACATTATCATTTATAATCATAATGGCCTCATATCGATCACAAATCTGCCTGCATTTTAATGCTGTTTTTAGATAAGTAGCCATATCTACATCTTTAAGACGTAATTGTATCCATTTACCTCCTGCTTTACAGACTTCTTCAATATGATGTAAATGATCCAAAGGGTCTTTTCCCTGAGAGATATATTGTATCTTATTCATCTTTTATTCATTTTTTGAGAATTAAGAATTCTTACCGATGGTAGGCTAATAAACTTTTATTAGATTTCAATAATTTCTCGGTGTATCTTTTTCCTCGATAACATGCTTTTAACAAAGGAAAGCCTAGTGCCAAATAAGTAGTAATAGCCGATGATAAAATACAACCACTTCCGTGCTTTTCTGACAAATTCTTTTCTTTTGGATTAAAAACATAATGCATCCCCTGTACCGTATATAATTCATCCTTTCCCACTGCTTCTTCTCTATGCCCTCCTTTCAAAAATAAATTAGTTTTTCTGCTGATATGCGCAATAGTTTGTTCAATAGTTTTATTGGGAAATAATTTTTCTATTTCAATGAAATTAGGCGTTAGAAGATAAATTTTATCCAAAATACTATCCAAAAGTTCATTTGCTATTAAGGATGATGACGTATGAAACTCAAAATCAGAACTAGACCGTAAAACAGGATCCAAAACAATTTTAATAGTTGCATTCTTTTTAAGCAAAAAATCAATAATTTGATCAAGGACACTCCAGTTTTGCACAATCCCAATTTTTACATATGTTATTTCAAAACGATCAAACAGTAGACTTATCTGATCTTTAATAACCTCTATATCCACCCAATAACATGTTTTAAATGTTACATCATTTTGAATTGTATTGGCCGTACAAACCGCAAGTCCATATCCTTTTAAAGCTTCAATGGTTTTTATATCTGATGTATAACCTGCTCCTCCAGATGGATCAAATCCTGCTATAGTAAGTATGTTAGGTCTCATTCTCATTAAAGCAACTACTTTTCTACTTTTTTATAGGCGTTATAAATCTGGCTAAAGCTTTCTAAAGAATTTTCAGAATTCCATACACCACCCAATACACCAACTCCTTTAAATCCTAAATCGAATGTCGCCTGCAAAGTACTTTCATTAATGCCTCCCATTCCAACTACATGCTTTTTTATATCAGTTACATCAAAGCCTTTTCCTTTATAACCTGCTTTTGAAATTGAACCAAAAACAGGACTTAACAACACATACTCAAAAGGAACCGTACAGTTCTTAATATCTTCTTTGGAATGAAAAGAGCTACTTACTAAAAACCCCTTGTTTTTATACACTTGAATAGTGACGTCTAAAGCATCCTCCAAGTCTAAACGTGCTTGCTCTTGTACATGTATCCCTCGCAGTTTATACTGCATGGTTAGCTCTGGAAACTGATGGACCATTATTCGATAATGATATTTTGAATCAATCTGATCTAGCAACGCCCGATATCCATCTATTGTAAACGTTGGTTTACGCAAGTGCAGTATTTCTAAACCGGCATCAAACAAATCGTTAATCTGTTTTGCTTCGTTAGGCAATGGCTTCTCTGATGTAAGTACTATTAACATGCTTTTTATTGCTACACATATTGATTTCTACCTATATGCAAATCAGTTTTTAGCCCTGATCGCAGCGGCATCCTTTTTTGTAGCCATTCTTTACAGATCGAATGGCTACAAAAAAGATATAGCGAAGAGCAGGAATAAGCTCCTAAAAACTACTCCTATAAAAACAACGTTTACAAATAGACTTCACTTCCTTTTTCTTTAAATTCCTCTGCCTTTTCCTGCATTCCTGTTTCAAATACTTTTTGATCATCCAGTTCTTTTTTGGCTGCATAATCTCTAACTTCTTGAGATATTTTCATTGAGCAGAATTTTGGACCACACATACTGCAGAAATGAGCAATTTTTGCTCCCTCTGCTGGTAATGTCTCATCATGATATTCTCTAGCTCTTTCTGGGTCTAATGATAGATTAAACTGATCCTCCCATCTAAACTCAAAACGTGCTTTACTTAATGCATCATCTCTATGTTGTGCTCCCGGATGTCCCTTTGCCAAATCTGCTGCATGTGCAGCAAGCTTATAGGTAATCACACCTACACGTACATCTTCTTTATTAGGTAACCCTAAATGTTCTTTTGGCGTTACATAACACAACATTGCAGTACCGTACCAACCTATCATAGCCGCTCCTATACCCGAAGTAATATGATCATATCCCGGAGCAATATCAGTTGTTAAAGGTCCTAAAGTATAAAAAGGAGCCTCGCCACAAGCTTCTAGTTGCTTATCCATATTTGCTTTGATCATGTGCATTGGTACGTGTCCCGGACCTTCGATAAAAGTTTGCACATCATGTTTCCATGCAATTTTTGTTAATTCTCCCAAAGTTTCTAACTCAGCAAACTGAGCTTCATCATTGGCATCTGCAACACAACCAGGACGTAATCCATCTCCCAATGAAAAAGCCACATCGTATGACTTCATAATTTCACAGATTTCTTCAAAATGTGTATATAAGAAACTCTCTTTATGATGTGCCAAACACCATTTTGCCATGATTGATCCACCTCTGGATACAATACCGGTAATTCTTTTGGCTGTCATAGGCACATAGGCCAATCTAACTCCTGCATGAATCGTAAAATAATCTACTCCTTGTTCTGCTTGCTCGATAAGAGTATCTCTAAAAATCTCCCAGGTTAAATCCTCGGCTTTTCCATTTACTTTTTCTAAAGCCTGGTATATAGGCACAGTTCCTATAGGAACTGGTGAATTACGAATAATCCATTCACGAGTCTCATGTATATTTTGCCCTGTCGATAAATCCATAATATTATCGGCTCCCCAACGACATGCCCATACTGCTTTTTCTACTTCTTCTTCTATACTAGATGTTGTTGCAGAATTACCTATGTTGGCATTAATTTTAACCAAAAAGTTACGTCCCAAAATCATAGGTTCGCTTTCTGGGTGGTTGATGTTTGATGGTATGACCGCTCGCCCTCTTGCTACTTCTTCACGAACAAATTCTGGAGTGATTTCATTAGGAATATTAGCTCCAAAATCCTGACCAGGATGCTGTTTTGATAAACGTTTTGCTTCTTGTATTTTTTGATTCTCACGTATCGCTACATATTCCATCTCTGGAGTAATTATACCTTGTTTGGCATAATACATCTGAGAAACATTTTTTCCTTTCTTAGCGCGTTTTGGTTTACGAAGATGGTTAAACCTAAGATGATCTAAACTTGCATCATTTAATCGCTCATTACAATACTCTGACGAAAACCCATCTAATTCTTCTATATCTTCCCGGTCCTTAATCCACTGCTCTCTTATAGGTTCTATCCCATTATGTATATTAATCTCTTTTGAAGGATCTGTATACGGCCCACTAGTATCATAGACCGTTACCGACTGATTTGGTGTTTTTTTACCCGTCATACTATCGGTAGTATCACTTAATTTGATCTCGCGCATTGCGACTTTGATCTTTGGGTGAATGGTGCCTGGTACATAAATCTTTTCTGAACTTGGAAAAGGAGTTGTACTAATTACTTTATCCTGTGGTGCAGTATCTTTTTTCTTCATAATTATTGGGTTTAACCATTATTTTATACTAAAAAAGGCACATATTATCCTCCTTGTGTGGCTTTGATAATAATTACCTGATCTTGCTCTTTTAAATTTGTTGCGTTCCAACGGTCTTTAGAAATAATTTCATTATTAATAGCTATAGCTATTCCTGCCGAAATAATATTTAATTGCGCTACTACTTCTGTCAAAGTAATAGACTCTGAAACCGAATGAGGTTGATTGTTAACGTTTATGGTCATTTTTACTTACTATATACCAAAAACTTTAGGTCAAATACCTAATCTTGAGAAGAAAAAACACATTTATAATGTGCTATTTACTTTTCCCTTCGACGGTACTAACCGCATCAGGTTCAAAGGGTATTTCTCAGACCTAACTCGTAGTTAAGGACACCCCTAAAGTTTCTGTGGCAAAAATAGTAAAATTATATGTAAAATAGTTGCAAATGAGCATTTAACTAGTTTTAAGCCCCAAGTTTCATTGCAGACAGAAAGTTCTTTGCCAACTAAAAGTGAAGTGCCTCAAAAAAACATAAAGCCCTGTAGCTATTTTAAATAGCTACAGGGCTTCTTATATTACATTTTAATCTTTTTTATCAAAAAGATTTTACTTACTCTACTGTTACTGATTTTGCTAGGTTTCTAGGCTGATCTACATTCTTACCTAACATCACTGCTATATGGTACGACAGTAATTGCAATGGAATCGTAGTAAGAAGTGGTGTCAAAAATTCTTCTGTCTCAGGAATTTCTATAACATGATCTGCCAACTCTTTTACAGTTACGTCCCCTGTGGTAACGATAGCTATAATCTTTCCTTTTCTTGATTTAATCTCCTGAATATTGCTAACTACCTTATCATAATGCCCTTTTTTGGTAGCTATTACTACGACTGGCATTTGCTCATCGATCAAAGCAATAGGTCCGTGTTTCATTTCTGCAGCAGGATATCCTTCTGCATGTATATATGAAATTTCTTTTAACTTTAAGGCTCCTTCTAACGCTACCGGGAAATTATATCCTCTACCCAAATACAAACAATTCTTAGCATCTTTATAAGTATCTGCAATATGCTTGATATGGTCGTTAGACAATAAGGTTTCTTTTACTTTCTCTGGTATTCTTTCTAATTCTTGAAGGAAATAATGGAAATCGCTATTAGAGATAGTTCCTTTTCTTTCGGCTAGTTTTAATGCTATTAAAGAAAGTACTGTTATTTGAGTTGTAAATGCTTTTGTCGAAGCAACTCCAATTTCTGGACCTGCATGTGTATAAGCACCTGCATGTGTTTCTCTGGAGATAGAAGACCCAACAACGTTACAAACACCAAACACAAAAGCTCCATTCTCTTTTGCAAGCTTAATAGCAGCCATAGTATCTGCTGTTTCTCCACTTTGGGATATTGCAATCACCACATCATCTTGATGAATAACCGGGTTTCTATATCTAAATTCTGAAGCATATTCTACTTCTACTGGAATACGAACTAATTCTTCAAAAATATATTCTGCTACCAGACCGGCATGCCACGAGGTACCACAAGCAATAATGATAATACGTTTAGCATTTAATAATTTTGCAAGATTATCATCTATGCCAGCCATTTTAATAATCCCATCTGCCACCAACATTCTACCTCGATAGGTATCACTTATAGCGTTGGGCTGTTCATAAATTTCCTTCAGCATAAAATGTTCATACCCGCCTTTTTCTATTTGTTCGAGGTTAATTTGCAATTCTTGCAAATAAGGCTCTACAGAAGTATCATCTTGTATTTTTCTAACTTTTACTCCTTTTTTTCTACTTACAATAGCCATTTCTCCATCTTCAAGATAAATAGCATTGTTCGTATATTCTATAAACGGAGAGGCATCAGAAGCGATAAAGTACTCGTCTTCTCCTACTCCTATAGCTAGAGGACTACCTAATCTTGCCACAACTATTTCGTTTGGCTTTTTCTTATCAAAAACCGCTATTGCATAAGCACCAATCGTTTGGTTTAATGCAATCTGCACTGCTTTTCCTAGCTTTACATTTTCTTTGGTCTTTACATCTTCTATCAAATTAACCAATACCTCGGTATCCGTCTCAGATGTAAATGTATATCCTCTATTTATCAACTCTTTGCGAAGCGCATCATAATTTTCGATAATTCCGTTATGGATAATAACCAAATCACCCGAATTAGACACATGAGGATGTGAATTAATATCGTTAGGAATTCCATGAGTTGCCCATCTGGTATGTCCTATACCGATAGTTCCTTTTGTAGGAATCTCTTTTTCTAAACGTTCTTCAAGATCTGCGACTTTACCTTTGGTTTTGGATAGTTTAATATCCTCACCATCATAAAGTGCAATCCCTGCAGAATCATACCCCCTGTATTCTAATCTTTTTAACCCTTTTAAAACTATTGGATAGGCCTCTCTATGACCTATATATCCTACAATTCCACACATGTTTTAGCTTTTTGTTAATTGGTTTAGTTTTTTGATTTTGTATAAAAAATATCTAGTTTTAATCGCTTCGAATCGGGAACTTCACTACCATAGCCATAGAATACAGTTCCTTCATGCGATATAATTGATGAAAAGGGGATCACTTCATCATTTTCAGAAACGACATCGTTTTCGTCTTTTTCGAGAACAATTCCGTTTGCTATTGTCGAATTATTAACATTTGATGAGACCGAAATACCTAATTTAACATTGTCTTGATCTCCATTCAAAACATCAATAATATGTTTTGTTATTCTTATTTGATAGAACTCTCCCTTTTTATTAGAGTCTCTACTAATTCTTCCTAAATGAATGATCATTGAGTTTATCACATCTTTTTCATTTTCATTTCGGGTTGAATCTAAAGCGTAATCAATCAGTATACTTCCTGTTTCAAGATTATATATATATATTCTTTCTGGTTCTGTATCTCCTCCTAACACTTTACTATCATCAATAAATAAGGTAATAATTGCATCATTTACTAACCAATTAGCATCTTTCAGAAAATCTAATTCTGTTTTTTTCTTTTCTTCTTCAGAAGGGTTTTCAATAATAACAGGGTTTTCATTTTCATCTAGCACATAATCTCCATTACTATCTACTTCTACGTAATTATTAAAAAAATCAAGCGTACCAACAAAACCATTTCCTCCTCTAATATATAAATTTTTATCGGCATCTATCAGTCCTTCATTATTAGCATCTAACTCTCCGGCTTCTACAGTACCCGTACTTGGGTCTTGCTCTATAGTATTAATAATGTTGTTAGAGAAGTTTATCTTAAATTCTCCATTCGTGTTCACAGTAGTAGTTACATTATCTTCGATTACCTCTTTATCGTATGTATAACGTAAGGTAATATCGGCTTGACTCATATCAAAGAAAAACATATTACCATCATTAGCACCATCTGCCAATTCTGTTTTAAAATAAATCCCTCTAAAAAAGTTTCTAAAACTGTTTGCATTATCCAGCTCAGGTTTCCCTTGCATATCCAATATATTCGTTTTAAAAACATCAATAGGTAGTGGTATTCTTAATCTTGGAGTTAACTGAAGCGAATCAACCTCTTTATCGTCTACTTTACTGTCATTTCTAGGGACTACTGGTTCTACACTCACACTAGAAGGCACAAAATCAGAAATTGTATACAATGGACTATCTCCTGTAATAATTTCATTTTCATCTACTTGACTAATCAAGTTAGAATAATACAACTGACGCTCTCCAGATCCTGATTCTGGATCAAAATCCCTAAGAAAGTAGTTTGATTTATATATTGAAAGTTTTATCGGAGTGGACCCGTATACAGAATCCAAAGAATATGTTTTAACCTCATCGCTAGATGTACTGGTTTCTGTACTATGATATGGCAAATTTAACACTACACTGGTTAAGGTAGCATTCTCTCCAAAGTCTGGATTATATCTTTCTAAAGCAACCTGAGAAAGTACACTATATATTGACTGCCCATAAAAAGGATCATTATAAACCCCTATTAAGTTACCAGGCATATTGCTAGTTTGTACTCTTTCAAACTTTCGGCTATGAGCTACAGGTGAACATGTATACACATCTTTTTCAAAATTAACACCTCCTAAAACTTCATTCCCAACAGAATCAAAATCATTATCACAAGATACAATTACAAAAACAACAGCTACTATAGATATTGCTTTGCTCAATACATTTTTAAATTTCATAGTTTTTCTTTATGCTATACCAATACCTCTGTCTGATAAAAGGCTTCATAGGCATCTGCAAACTCGTCTGGTTTTTTATATTCTAATACTGGTTGGGCTATTGTTTTTAAATGATCAACTAGTTCTGATGGTATTTCTTCTGATCCTACTATAATAGCATCAGAATTATCAACAGCAACTTTCATCAAATTACTATATGTTGGGCTCGCCAAAGCGCTTACTTTTTCTTCTTCTATCCCATCAAATTTTACCTTTTCCATCATATTCTTATCCAGGGTACCATCAAAACCGTTTCCATACACAGAGGTTACAATTTTACTGTGTCCAAAAAGAGGTTCATTTGCATAGTATTGTTTCAAATACAATGGTAAAAGCGATGCTAACCATCCATGTACATGAATCACATCGGGTGACCAATTTAATTTCTTAACTGTTTCAATAACTCCTTTTGCAAAAAAGATAGCACGTTCATCATTATCGGGAAACAATTTTCCTTCTTCATCTGTCAAGGTTGCTTTTCTCTTAAAATAATCTTCATTATCAATGAAATACACCTGCATTCGTTCTTTTGGTATAGAAGCCACCTTAATAATAAGAGGCATATCTAAATCATTAATGACCAAATTCATACCAGAAAGTCTAATAACTTCGTGTAACTGATGCCTCCTCTCATTAATATTGCCATATCTTGGCATAAAGATTCTTATTTGACCACCTTTGCTATTCACCATTCTAGGCGCTTCAAAAGACATGGATGAAATTTCAGTCTCTGGCAGGTACGGTATTACTTCTGATGATACGTACAATATCCTCTTATCTTTCATATAATCGATACTTTTATCGTCTTCCTTTTGGAATTAATTTTGCAAAATTACGAAAATTTATGCAGTCTGCCAGTAATATCTTATTTTTGCACGCCTTTAAGTTTATATCAAATGCAGGTCCACAGAAAAAGACTAGATATATTAGACGATGTTGCAGTTTTAAAAAAGCAACATGCATCTATTGGTTTTGTTCCTACTATGGGAGCATTACATAAAGGGCATCTTGCCCTAATACAAAGAGCTCTCGAAGAAAATGAGCATGTTATTGTTAGCATTTTTGTAAATCCTACACAATTTAATAATACCGAAGATTTAGACAATTATCCCAGAACTTTAGATAATGATATTGCACTTTTATCTGAGGTTTCAAATGAAATAATTGTCTTTGCTCCTTCTGCAAAAGAGGTATATAAAGATGATATTTCATCTACAAACTATCATTTTGATGGTCTAGAACATGAAATGGAAGGCAAATACCGACCCGGACATTTTGACGGAGTTGGGACTGTTCTAAAACATCTTTTTGACATGGTTTCACCTGACAGAGCTTATTTTGGTGAAAAAGATTTTCAGCAACTTCAAATCGTTAGAAAACTGGTAGAAATCGAGCAATTACCTATACAAATTGTAGGTTGCCCTATTTATAGAGAAGAAAGCGGCCTTGCGTTAAGTTCTAGAAACAAAAGACTTACTAAAGAACAATATGATGAATCTCCTCTAATTCATAAAATTTTAAAACAGGTACAAAAAGACTTTGGCACAAAAAGTGTTACTACATTAAATGATTGGGTATCAGAACAATTTGAAGATAATAATCACTTATCATTAGAGTATTTTGAAATAGCCAACGTATTAGATTTAAAATCTATTCAACAAAAACAGGAAAACACAAAATACCGAGCTTTTATAGCCGTATTTGCAGGAGAAATAAGACTAATTGATAACATCGCCCTAAATTAAAAATAATTAACTTTGTAACATGCTAGTACACGTCGTAAAATCCAAAATTCATCGCGTTAAAGTAACCGGTGCCGACCTCAACTATATTGGTAGTATAACTATTGATCAAGATCTCATGGATGCCGCTAATATTATTGAAGGAGAAAAGGTACAAATCGTTAACAACAATAACGGTGAGCGTCTTGAGACCTATGCCATACCAGGTCCTAGAAATAGTGGAGAAATCACCTTAAATGGTGCTGCTGCCAGAAAAGTAGCAAAAGGAGATGTCTTAATCCTGATTACTTATGCTATGATGGATATTGAAGAGGCTAAAAATTTTAAACCAAGATTACTTTTTCCTAATGAAGAAAATAATTTACTGAAATAAGTGAATGCTAAACTCATAAAGATTCTTAAAATAACACTCCCACTAGCATTGGGAGTTTTTTTAATATGGTATTCTATCTCTTCTGCCACCCCAGAAGAAAGACAAAAAACCATACAATATATTACCAAGGCAGATCCAAAATGGATTATATTATCATTACTAATGGGGATCATCTCTCATCTTTCGAGAGCATATCGATGGAAATTTTTATTAGAACCTCTAGGTTATTCTATAAAATTATCCAATAGCTTTATGGCTGTTATGATTGGATATCTTGCCAATCTGGGAATACCAAGATCTGGCGAAGTTCTTAGAGGAGGCACTATCGCCACCTATGAAGGTATTCCTTTCAAAAAAACGTTTGGTACCATTATCACAGAAAGGATCATTGATTTGATCATGCTATTACTAATTATTTCTGTAACCTTACTTTTTCAATCAGAGAATCTATTATCCTACTTAAATCAAAAAATCACAAACCCGTTTATTACTCTTATCATCCTGATTACTTTACTAGTTGCAGGAGTATTATTCTTAAAAATTATTAAGAAATCGAAAAATCCACTCCTCATAAAGCTTAAGGATTTTGGAGAAGGTCTTCTAGAAGGTGTAAAAAGTATTTCAAAAATAAAACATCGTGGTGCTTTTATATTTCACACATTTCTTATTTGGTTTTTGTACGTTACTATGTTCTATGTGATCAAATTTACTGTACCAGAAACTGCCTCGCTCACGATTGGCCCAATCCTTGCTACTTTTGTGATAGGTTCGTTGGCGATGTCTACAACCAACGGTGGTATAGGAGCATTTCCTATAGCTATTGCGGCTATTTTGCTACTTTTTGACATCGAAAAACCCGCAGGAGAAGCTTTTGGATGGATCCTATGGGGCTCTCAGACCGCAATAAATATAATCATCGGAGCGTTATCCTTTTTATTTCTACCTATAGTAAACAGGAAGAAATAAGGAAATAATTTATATATTGCTCCGTGCTTACTTAACCTTAATCCTATACTTATGAAAAAAAGTGTAACTCTTATAATTGCCTGTTTTTTTGTTTTTTTCGGAAACAGTCAAGCGATTTATGAATCTTTTAGATCTATAAAACTGGATCAAAACAGGGAATTGAAAATTCAATTACCTCGTAACTACAAAAAAAATGTAGACAAAACATACCCTCTGATTATTGTATTGGATGGGGATTATTTATTTGAGCCAGTCGCTGGTAATGTAGACTACTTTTCGTATTGGGAGGACATGCCAGAATCTATCGTAGTTGGAGTAAATCAAAGAAAAACCAGAGAAGATGACTGTAGATATGACAAAGCAGAGTATCTACCTACTCTTAAGGGTTCAGAGTTTTTTGAGTTTATAGGGCAAGAGCTTTTACCTTATCTTAATAAAACATATCGTACAGCACAACTTAAAATTGTAGTTGGGCATGATTATACAGCGAACTTTATCAATTACTTTTTGTTTAAGGACAATCCTATTTTTCAGGGTTATATTTGTTTGAGTCCAGAATTAGCTCCTCCTATGGCAGAGCGAATTGTTTCTAAACTTACTACTTCTCCCGAAATGTGGTATTACCTTGCCACCGCTACTAATGATGCAGAAAATATCAAAAAAGAGGTGATTGCTTTAGATGAAAAACTACAGACTATCGAAAATCCAGAACTTGATTATGCTTTTGATAATTTTGACGAATCTTCTCATTATACACTGGTAGGTAGAGCGATCCCTAAAGCTTTAGAAGGTATTTTTGAAATGTATCGCCCTATTAGTAAGAAAAAATATAAAGAAGTACTACTTACACTAGAGACATCTCCTTATGATTATTTGGTGGATATGTACAAAACTACCGAGCAATTATATGGTATTAAAAGAAAAATAAGAATCAATGACTTTATCGCAGTTTCTACTGCAATAGAAAAAAATGAAAATTGGTCTGAGTTAGAGCCTCTAGGTAAGCTTGCCATTAAACAACACTCTGATCTTATGTTGGGATACTACTATCTTGGAATGTTTTATGAACAAACGGGAGAGCCCAAAAAAGCCATGAGAGCCTATGAAAGTGGTTTTCAGCTTTCTGAAGTTGCTTTCCTTACAAAGGATTATATGTTAGATAAAGTAAACAAAATCAAAGAAGATTTTGGCTGGTAATTTTACCACTTTTAGTCAATACAATATAAAAAGATCTCTACTTAGAGATCTTTTTTTGTGTCTTAAAAATATAGTATTTTTACTCCCTTATTTAATCTTCTATGGCCAAAACCAAAACTGTTTTTTTCTGTCAGAACTGTGGTTCTCAATACGCCAAATGGCAAGGACAATGTACGTCTTGTAAAGAATGGAATACTATTGCAGAAGAAGTAGTTCAAAAAGCGGCTACCAACGATTGGAAAAATGCAACCACTGCGTCCAAAATAAGCAAGACAGCCAAACCTCTTCGAATTTCTGAAATTAGCACTAGTCAGGAAACACGTTATAACACAGACGATATTGAGTTAAACAGAGTGCTTGGCGGAGGACTGGTTCCTGGGTCCTTAACACTTCTGGGTGGCGAACCTGGTATCGGAAAAAGCACCTTGTTATTGCAGATTAGTCTTAAACTACCTTATAAAACACTCTATGTTTCTGGAGAAGAAAGTCAGCAACAAATTAAAATGCGAGCAGAGCGCATACAGGCCAAAACAGATACCTGCCTGATTCTTACCGAAACCAAAACGCAAAATATCTTTAGGCAAATCGAAGAAATAGAACCCGATATTGTCATTATAGACTCTATACAAACACTGCACAGCGACTATATAGAGAGTAGTGCAGGAAGTATTTCACAAATCAAAGAGTGTACAACAGAACTAATTAAGTTTGCCAAAGAAACAGCCACCCCTGTAATACTAATTGGTCATATTACCAAAGATGGTACCATTGCTGGACCAAAAATCCTTGAACATATGGTAGATACCGTATTACAGTTTGAAGGAGACCGCAATCATGTATATCGTATTTTACGTGCCTTAAAAAACAGGTTCGGTTCTACATCAGAGCTAGGTATTTATGAAATGCAGGGAAGCGGATTAAGAGAAGTACATAATCCCAGTGAAATTTTAATTTCTAAAAACGAAGAAGAATTAAGCGGTACTGCCATTGCTTCGACTGTAGAGGGAATGCGACCTATTATGATCGAAATACAAGCGTTGGTGAGCACAGCGGTTTATGGTACCCCGCAACGCAGTGCTACCGGATATAATCTTAAAAGGCTTAATATGCTATTAGCCGTTTTAGAAAAACGAGCTGGATTTAGATTGGGAGCCAAAGATGTTTTTTTAAATATTACAGGAGGAATCTCTGTAGATGATCCTGCTATCGATCTAGCGGTAGTTGCAGCGATATTATCTTCTAACGAGGACATCCCAGTTCCCAAGGATTATTGCTTTGCAGCAGAGGTAGGGTTGGCAGGAGAAATACGCCCGGTTAACAAAGTAGAGCAACGTATCCAGGAAGCCGAAAAACTAGGGTTTTCTACTATTTTTGTTTCCAAATACAACAAAATCCCTCATCAAAATAAAGGAATTAAGGTATTAATGGTTACCAAAATAGAAGATGTAATAGTGCACCTATTTGGGTAATTTTGATAGTAAATCAATAAAAATACAACACCCATTCTCTCCTTACTTAAAGAAGAAAATAGGTGTTTTATAATAATTAACACTTAAATACGATTTACGAATAAAAATTTCGCAACTAATCACATTCTTTTTCTACTATATTTTCTTCATAAAATGAAACAATAGCTAAGGCTATTCTTTAATTTGATTCATCAATCTAGCGAAAAATATTTGCAATTATTTTTACGAAATTCTCATCCATAAATCATATAATTTTCAGAAAATAAATTTACTCATTAAAATAAAAAGACACACGTTTCTTTTGTGCAAATTTTAAACAAACTTGTAGTAATTTTATCACAATTAAGGAGCCGGATTGGGTATCTGCTCATGAACAGCTTCTATCTCTTTCAGGATAGTATCTGACAATGTAATATCGATACTTCCTATATTTTCTTCTAGCTGCGCAAGCGATGTAGCTCCTATAATATTGCTTGTTACAAAAGGGCGCTCATTTACAAAAGCCAACGCCATTTGTGTTAAGCTAATTCCATGTTTTTTAGCAATTTCATTGTAAGCTCTGGTTGCCTTAAATGAATTGTCATTATGATATCTAGAAAACTGCGGAAACAAAGTAACTCGTGCATTTTTGGGAGTCTCATCCAGATATTTTCCTGTTAATTGCCCAAAACCAAGCGGAGAATATGGTAGGTGACCTACATTTTCACGATGTAAAACTTCGGTAAGTCCGATTTCATCCTTACGATTTAAGAGGTTATAAGGGTTTTGCACCGTAATCATTTTAGGTGCTCCTTTACGTGCTTCTTCTACATATCTCATCACACCATAGGGAGTTTCATTAGACAGTCCAATTTCTCGTATCTTACCCTCCTTTTTAAAATCACCAAGGTATCCAAGTATTTCATTAAAATTATCACTCCACTCTTCTGCTTCGTCATGTGCATACCCTCTTACTCCAAAGAAATTTGTAGTACGTTCTGGCCAGTGCAATTGATATAAATCGATATAATCTGTTTGCAAACGTTCTAAACTTTTATGAATAGCATCTGCAAACTCTTCTTTGGTAAATCCATCGGTACGAATGTGTTTTACAAAATCTCTAGGTCCTACAATTTTGGTTGCAATCACGACCTCATCTCTTTTCTTGGTTTTCTGTAACCATGTACCAATAATTTTTTCGGTACTTCCTTGTGTTTCTTTACGGGCAGGAACCGAATACAATTCTGCTGTATCAATAAAGTTTACTCCTTTATCAATTGCATACTCTAATTGTTCGTGTCCTTCTGCTTCTGTATTTTGTTGGCCCCAGGTCATGGATCCAAGGCATATTTTACTTACTCGAATATCTGTATTGGGTAGTGTAGTGTATTTCATGTGTTTATAATATTACTTTAGATGTCAGATGAAACTCACCAAAAAATCATTTCCTTGTGTAGTAACAATTTTATTATGACTTGTTTCATTTGTTTATGACGACTATTCGTTTTTACGTATGAGATAAAAAGTAAAGTTAGTACCTTCAAAAGTAGAAACTCTTAGGGTAGATAATGTAAAAGTTATCATAATAAATGAGGTACAAGGCCAAAGAAAATACGCTATATTTTTAATAAACTGTGGAATATATCCACGGTTTATTCCCATAAATCAACACTATTTAAACAGTAGTCTATAAACAGAAAAACCATAACACACTTACTACCAATTCTATACAATCAAAATGCCAATTTTTATTCTTTTGGAACGATCTTTTCTATAGATGAAGCAACTCAACTTAAACACTGATTATAAATAATGGTAGTTCTTAGAGTTATATAAGATTGATCATTTAGAAAAACAGGTATACCTAAACCTATTTTTCTTCATCGACTAACCAAACACATGTATGTAAATACAAAGAATTAATGATTAAACCTTTACTCGAGAAGAAGCATCACTAACTAAATGCTTTTAAACCAAAAAAACGGATACAACAACCCCAAATGTTGTATCCGTTTTATTTCATCCTCCAACGGCATATTAATTAACCTAATACCATATGACAACTGTTACTCTCCCAATAATATGTGTCATATGATATACAACCTAAACTAAAATTCCTCCAGCAACCATCATATCTATTTTAGATTGCATCTAATACCTCTTCTCAAATGATATTACTTACTAAAATCATTTCTTTTTGTTCCATATTTCAAAATAAAATACATCGATAGCGATGCTATCACTGAATTTTCTTTCTCATCTGAATCAAAAATAATTTAATTCAGTCAACAGTAATTTCATTTAAGAACCGGTATAAACCATCTCTCTTGCGAAACCCACTTTTACAAGAGAGATGCAAAACTCAACTATGAAATTCTTTGATACAAAAATAAGGCCACTTTTTTGTACAAAAAATCAATATTGAGGGAACGGGCATTTTCGATGAGCAAAACATCCTCTTTATGAAGTAAATACAAGTTTTCCTAGATTTAAAAAAAAATTAAAAAAAGTTCTGGCCATCAAATCTGTTTCTTAATAATTCCTTGATTAGATTAATTTCTTATAGCAAAATCATTTTAATCAGTCATTCAAAAAGAATCTGTTTTTATGATGATAAATCATCGTTTTACGGTTTTCCCATTTTAAAGAAACACATAACCCTTTCCTTACTAAATAATCAAAAATCACCACTTGCTATGTGCGCATAATAATTTAAGTTGACTATCTAATTAGCGAAAAGTTATGGTTTCTTTTTAAAATTTAGAGCTTATTGTTATGCAGATTAAAGTTCTATTAAAAAGCCAAAAGATCAAACTCTTTTTTTGTCATTCTCTTAGTTTCGTCGCAAATCAAAACTCACTAAACTTAGTAACAATGAAATTATTTTTACAAAAAATGATGTGGTTATTACTCACATCACAATGTTTTTATGCGCAAACTATAGAAACCAGATTAACAAAGATAGAACGGACATCAAACCATCAAATCTCTGATTTCTTTGATGCCAATCTTGCTCCTTTTTACCATGGTGTGGTTTCTGGAGATCCGCTCGAAGATGCCGTTATTATCTGGACCAGAGTAACCACCAATGCTGCTTCTGCAGTAGTAAACTGGAAAGTTGCCACA
Source organism: Aquimarina discodermiae (assembly GCF_040786235.1). Lineage (NCBI taxonomy): Bacteria > Pseudomonadati > Bacteroidota > Flavobacteriia > Flavobacteriales > Flavobacteriaceae > Aquimarina > Aquimarina discodermiae. Next base: position 32,608 of record NZ_JBFMKP010000034.1, on the reverse strand, counting down.
GACCCTGCAATAACTCAGATTGTGCAACAAGGTCAAACAACTACCAATCAAAGTAGAGATTATACAGTTAAAATAGACGTAACTGGTCTCGATGCATTTACCACCTATTATTATCAATTCGAAACAATGGGAGCCACCTCGATTATTGGTAAAACCAGAACAGCGCCTTCAAAAAACGAGCTGGTATCTAATTTGAGGTTTGCCGTTGTATCCTGTTCTAATTATCAAAATGGATATTTTAACGCTTATAACCAAATTGCAAAACGTCAGGACATTGATGCTGTAATTCATTTGGGGGATTATATCTATGAGTATGAATCTGGAGGATACGGTTATGATGATGAAATAGGTAGAGGGCATCTACCCGAAAACGAAATCATCACCCTAGACGATTATCGTGTACGCTATTCTTATTATCGCTTAGACCCTATGCTGCGTAATGTGCATCAACAGCATCCTTTTATTCATATTTGGGATGATCACGAATTTGCCAACGATGCTAATAAGTTTGGAGCACAAAATCACAGTCTTGATACCGAAGGGAGTTGGGAAATAAGAAAAGCAAACGCACATAAAGCATACTTCGAGTGGATGCCGGTTCGTGCCAATACCATAGAGCAGTATCGATTGTATCGTACAATTTCGTATGGTAAGCTTATGGATCTTATCATGCTGGATACCCGAATAGAAGGTAGGGACACCCAGGTAACCGCATCAAAAAACCTAATTAGTGCAGCCTCGTCTAATGTAGCTTTCAAAAAATATGCAAAAAATGTAATTGCCCAAAAAGACCTTACCAAAAGAGAAGACGTAAAAGATATACTTACACACGTACTACCTTTACTTCTAAATACATCTGATCAAAAAAGAAAAGGGCAGCAAGGTCTATCACAAGAAGAGTTTAACACTGTGGTTACCAATTTTACTGATTTGATCCTACAAAAAAGGACAGGTAATAAGATTGATCCAAAGCAAAAGTCGGTATTAGAAACACTTTTAAAGAAAGGGACTGTGTATACCGAAAAATACAATCGTAAGGAGAACAAAGTTACGTACAAATCAATTTTGGGAGCCGAACAATTTAACTGGCTTACCAACGAATTATCATCATCAACTGCCAAATGGCGCGTCATAGGAAACCAGGTGATGGTAATGCCCTGGAACGGGGTGCCGTCTGATGATGCCTGGGATGGGTATACAGAAGAAAGAGATCGGTTACTAAACCATATCAAAACCAATGATATTAACAATGTGGTGGTACTTACAGGAGATATTCATAGTACTTTTACAGGCGAAGTTAACTACAAAAGATCCTGCGAAATGTGTGAATTTGTAGTACCTAGCGTAACTTCGCTTAACTTAGATTTTTTAGGAAACTTTATTTCTGGGGTAGCAGAGTTTTATACCAAACTTCTTAACCCGCATATTAAAGATGTAGATTTGGATAATCATGGATATTTTGTTTTGGATGTTACCGAAGATAGAGTACAATCAGATTGGTACGATATCCCAGATGTAACCAAACCTGTGGTAGGAGAGCAACGATCCAGAGGTTGGTATGTAAATAGCAATGACTGTAAACTACATAAAGCATCGAATGCAGCAAAAGCAAAAGGCAGAACACCCATCGAAGAAACGTTGGCTACCACCAAGCCTGCTATACCTCTACCCAATGAAGATGTAACCGTGATAGGTATATACCCAAACCCCATGGAAAGCCAGGGAAATATTCATTATTTGGTGAGTCAAAAAACCAAAGTCTCTATTTCTTTATATGACATACAAGGAAAATTGATCCAACCATTGCAAAACGAACAATTATCATTGGGTATTTATAACCTAACGATAGACACGCAATTCCTAAAAAGCGGAAACTATATTATGGTACTAGAAACTCCTACTACCAAGGTAAGTAGAAAGATTTTTATTAAATAGAGTACAGTTGATATAAGAAAATTACGTCAGTTTGAGTGTTTTTGCGTTAGCAAAAATGTACTTCGACGTAGCTCAGCAGAACTATCGAAAACAAGTAATTTTCTTATATCATTCGAACTAAATATCTGAATTGTCACCCTGAGACCTTAGACAGCACTTAGACAGAGCCTGTCTTGAGCTTACCAAAAGGCTCAGGGTGGTATTATAATTTACGATTGTTTGTATTGAAAACCAATTTAATGATGCATCAAAGGTTAGCATCCATAATTCGAATACGATAGATTCCAGCCTACGCTGGAATGACAGAAACCTAATTGTAGAGTAGACATTTATTATTTTATGTCATTCTGGACTTGATCCAGCATCTAGGTCATATCAACTGTCAACAAACAAGTATTAACCAATCGCTATCCACCATCAACTAAAAAATTTTCTCCTATACCACCACCCAAACAACAGTAGCACTATCATACCACCTGTACCCAACACCCAATACAGCAGCGAATGATCTTCAAAATGCATCGGAGTCGAATCACCTACCAGATAAAAACTAGACCAATAGAACGGATGTAATCTATTGATATCTGCGGTTTCGAGATATTGTAATTTTGCCTGCTGCAAGGCTTTACCTTTATTCATACCCGATTTTAGATTTATATAAAAGTACTTCATAATTTCTGGGGTGGTATGATCAGAAACCTCCCAACGGGTTAATAATAAACTTTTTGCACCCGCATACTGAAATGCGTTGCCCAAACTCATAATCCCCTCGCCTTTGGCAATTTTACCAGTACCTGTATTACAAGCACTTAATACGGCAAGCTCTGCAGGAATATCCATGGCAAATAACTCATGGCTATAGAGCAGATTATCTTCTAAGGTGTCTTTGGTTTTGGTAAAGTAGAGTTTCGAGTTTTCTGGTCGCTCATGGTCTACCTCGCCATGTAAAGCCAGGTGTAAAATATTATAGTTGCTTGCATTTTTCTTAAAATTAGCTTCGATAGCTTGTGATCCATAATAATATTGCCCATCGATAATGTTAGAAATGGCTTTTATTTCTTTACGGGTACCCGGTAGGTCATCTCCAAGGTCTCTAAGCGCAGCCAGACTGATCGATTTTTCACTTTTGCTGTCGACCCCAGCAGAAAAAGAAAAGGCAAGACACTCTTGTAATGACTTTGCAGTATTCTTTTCTTTAAAACGATCAAATAACAGGCTCCCAGAATTGGCATAGGATATTGCATAGTTGTTAAGCAAATATGACAAGTTCTTTGGGTTATTAGAACTCTCTTTTTGGGTGAGTAGCGACTCAAAATTAAGATGCCATAACGGCCCATCTGGAATAATAATTAATTGATCCCCTATCAATTTTTCTTGTATAGGGTCTATTAATTTTTGAAATAGCTCGTATCCTTTTTCTTTATAGGTTTGTAGATCTTGCGAAACAATACTTTTACGATATGCTTCTATTTGTCTTGTGAGCCCTTTGGTTGCTAATTGTTGTAATGCAAAATCATTTTTAGAAATCGTAAATGCATAGGTAACACTATCTGCCGTAAAAAACTCGAGTACTGTGGTTTGATTGTCGAGTTGTTGCTGAATATCACCTATCGATATCGTTTTGTTTTGATATTTAAGTTGATAGTATTTGGGATAGTCTTTTTCTAAAACCGCAGTCAGTGAGTCTTGTCTTCTATTAATCTTAAAAAGTTGATTTTCATACTCCTTAATTTTTAGGCTATCACCATTGCTATCTGACTCCTCTTTATGTATTCTGGATTGATAAAACGCGCGATCGGTTTTAAACGTTTTTTCTAAGGCAACCACCTCTTTGGGTAAACCGGTAAAGCTTTTGGCTGTGGTAAGTAACTCTTTTAAGGTATTGGCCTTGCTTTTTTCTGTATAATAAAAAGCTTTTTCTAAGGATACAGGATCATATGTATGTTGATACAACAATATTTGTGCCTCTACTGCTCCTTTATAAGTCTCTTTTGCCGTTTCAGCAAATACTATTTTATCTTGGTGATTTTTAAAGTTACCTCTAATTTTATCAATAACACCATCAACTTTGTCAAACAGAGCTATAGCTTTATTTAGAGTATTAATTTCTTTTTCTTCTTTATAAATGCTACTATATGTTTTTGCCTTACCATTAAAATTAGATAACAATACATTTAGATCTAAAAAATTATTAGAATCGAAATCATTCTTAAAATCATTTTTCAAATTAGCATTAATAGATTTATTATAAAATTTGATTGCGTTTTCATATTGTTTCATTTTAAAATATGTTAAGCCGATATTATCATAAGCTGATGCAACTATAGCATTCTTTTCACCTAAAAAGCTTATATAAATTTTCAAGGATTTTAAAAAATATTCTAACGCATAATCATAATTAGTCTGTGCTAGATAGTGATCAGCTAAGTTTTCATAAGATTTTGCTGTATAAATATGGTTTTCTCCAACCAACTTCAAAATTATTGACAATCCCTTATTATTAAATTCTAATGCTCTTTTAAAATCTTTCAATTCGCCATAAACCAAACCAACATTGTGATAAGGTCCTATAAGTTTTGAATGTTCCTTACCTAATAATTTCTCTCTAATACTAATAGTTCTATTTAAATATTCTAAAGCTATAGTATTTTTACCTATATTATCGTAGATTAATCCTAAGTTATTATAAGAAATAGAAGCTTCATAACTATTTTCTCCAAAAAGTGTTTTTTTAACTTTTAAAGCTTTCTTATGATACAACAAAGCCTTTTCATATTCACCTTTTAATAACAAAATCGCACCAACATTATTATAAGAATTTGCTGTGTATTCATGATTCTCTCCCCTAGCATTTAGATTAATTTTTAAATCTTTCTTATAAAATTCCAATGCCATATCAAAGTTATTATAAGCCTTAGCTACTTCACCGATATTTAGATAACTTGTCCCTATAGAAGGATCATTAGCAGGCAATATCTTTTGCTTAATAGATAATGATTTTTTGTATAGCTTTAAGGCCCTTTCATATTCCAATTTTTCTTCATAACATAAACCTAAGTTATCATATGCCAAAGCTTCTTCCAAATTACCATCTGACAAATACTCTTTGCAAATTTTTAGAGCGTTTTTAGCATACTTGATAGAACTCTCAAGTTCATCCACCCCCCAAAAGCTGAATGATATATTATTATAACAACTCGCTACTCGTTCCCATGCTTTTGATTTCTCATAGATGGGTAATGCCTTTTTAAAATATTCGATAGAACTCTCATACTCTTTATTGGTTCGCAACGAATCTGCTTTTTGATAGTATTGTCCGGCCTGTAGCGTATCTTTTTCTATTTGTGCGTGACCAAAAGAAAAAGCAAATAACACAAAAAGAGGAATAAGGAGTGTTTGTGTAGAAAATAAGGGTAATGTTTTCATCGGATTATGAGTATAAGTTTATGTGTTAGTAACAAAGAACGTAAAAATGTACCTTTTTGATATCTAATAAATTTAATGCCGTTTCCATTTTATTGATTTCTTTTTACTTTTTGTGAACACTTCGACAACGTTTCAAACCCACAACGCGGGCTGAGGTTCTCGAAGTCCATCATTACCAGTAATCTTACCTATAAACTCAGGGCGGGCTCCTTCGAGAGCCTCAGGGTTCGAAAAAACATCTAGCATCAGACTTCGGACACCGAGCTGAAAAACATCTCCCTACTCCCCTTCGACAGAGCTCAGGGTGACATTCGCCTCCGGTTATGTACTAATAACTACTTTTTAGTTAATGTCATTCTGGACTTGATCCAGAATCTAGGCTATACCATCAGCTATACTCCAGCTTTAAAGCTTCAAAAATTCGTGGCACACTTTTTGGTTTTTATCAAATAAATTAAGTATTTTGAGTCGATTTTAAGGTTTTTTTAATACTAAAATGAAACTTAGATCGTTTTTAAAAAACTGATGAATTAACCTTTAACTATAATACATTATTTAAACACCCAAACATTATGAAAAAATTATTTCTACTTCTATTCGTGCTAGGTACAGGATTATCAATGCAAGCTCAAACTCATGATTGGGGTTCACTTGCACAACTACATAAGGATGAATTATATCCATTGGCAAAGGATGTTGCCGATATTACAGATAAGGTTATGGCACATGGAAATATGATCTCTATTATAAAAAGTACTGGAACTGTTTCTTTAAAGCTTGAAATTGACAAATCAGTATCTGTAGATGTATATACTTTTAGATTGCTTACTTCTACTGGGAAATCTATTAAACTTACAGATCAATTGACAGCTAACAAAGTAGTTAACAAGTTTTTTGATGTTTTAAGACGAGTTAAAGAAAACTCTCAATCTGACCAAAAACAAGAGGTTGAAGATATTTTAGACAGTCTATAGTAATTTGTATAAACTAAAAAACAGCGACCAAATGGTCGCTGTTTTTTTTGATCCTCGTTTAAGGACTATATATCGTTTAATAACTTAGTAATCTCATCTAGCTTTGGGGTAAGGATCACCTCGATACGACGATTCTTTCCTTTACCAGCACTGGTCTCGTTAGAAGTTACCGGTGCAAACTCTCCTCTACCGGCTGCAGTAAGATTTTGCGGGTCTATCTTTGGGTTTTCTAACAAAATATTTACAATCGCAGTGGCACGCTTGGTCGATAAATCCCAATTGCCAGATAACTGCCCGGTACCGGTATAAGGTACATTATCGGTATGCCCTTCTATCAATACTGCGATATCTTTATTGGTACCCAACACCTCTCCTAATTGTTGTACCGCTTTTTTACCCTGTGTTCCTACAGCCCAACTACCCGATTCGAATAGTAGTTTGTTTTCCATAGAGATATATACTTTACCATTGCGCTCTTCTACAGTAAGTCCTTTACCTTCAAAATTACGTAAGGCTTTAGAGATCGCAGTTTTTAAGGATTGCATTTTGGCATCTTTGGCAGCGATGAGTCCTTCTAACTCATCTACTCGCTTAGCCCTTGCTGCCAGGTCTTTTTGTAATTTCTCTAATCGACTACGCTCTGCTGCCAGAACACGTTCTTTATCTTCTAGCTGTCCTAGCAACTCGCGGTTCTTTTTGCTATTGGCAGCTAGCTTGGCAGAGCTATTTTCTTCTAAAGCATCGTACGAGCTTTTTAGGTTTTCGTAATTGGCTTGTGCAGCATTGTAATGCCCCTGCAGATCATCTCGCTCTGCTTTTACTTTTTGATACTCGGCATCTAGCTGCTCCATGGCTCTTTTATCAGCCTCGCTCGCACTTTTAAGAGCCGACAATTGGTCTTTGGTCTTTCTATTTTCTCGTTTAAGGCGTGCATATTTACCTTCCAGTTCTTTATATACTTTAGAAGATACGCAAGAGGTCATTATTGCTCCCAGCACTAATATACAGACGATTTTTTTTATCATTGTGTGTGTTTTTGGTTAGAAGCCCGGGGTCGGGTGTCCGAGGTTTTTTTATTTTTTGGTCAGAGGTCTGAGGCTTGAAGACGGAAGTAGCTTCGGTCATCTGACTTCTGACTTCATACTTAATTTACAAGGCTAATTCTACTACAATAGGGCAATGATCACTATGCTTGGCTTCAGATAAGATCACGGCTCTTTTTAACTTATCTTCTAAAGGTTGTGCCACCATACCATAATCCAAACGCCATCCTTTATTATTATTTCTGGCATTAGCTCTATAGCTCCACCATGAGTATTGGTGTGGTTCTGTATTAAAATGTCGAAACGAATCGATAAATCCGCTATCGATAAAGTTACCAATCCATTCTCGTTCTACTGGTAAAAACCCAGATACATTTTTATTACGTACCGGATCATGAATATCTATTGCCGTATGACAAATATTATAATCTCCTAGAATAACAAGGTTTGGATGATCTTTTTTTAGTTCATTAATATATCCTTGAAAATCTGCCATGTACTTAAGCTTATGTTCCAGACGATCGGTATTGGTTCCGCTAGGTAGGTAAAGGCTCATGACCGACACTCCGTTAAAATCGGCACGCAGGTTACGTCCTTCAAAATCCATATAATCGATCCCGGTACCATACTCGATATGATCGGGTTCTGTTTTGGATAAAATGGCCACCCCACTATATCCTTTTTTCTGTGCACTGTACCAATAATTGTATGGGTATCCTGCTTCTGCAAATACATCAAGGTCTAGTTGTTCTTTATTGGCTTTAATTTCTTGAAGACAGATTACATCGGGATCGGTTTGTTGTAACCATTCGATAAAACCTTTATTAAGAGCAGCTCTGATTCCGTTTACGTTATAGGAGGCAATTTTCACGCGTTTTAATTTTATTAGTTTCAGTAAAAATAAAACTTATGACACAAAATAAGTAGTGTATGAATAGATTTTATGTTAAACATATACTTGGCCATCGTAGTTATTATACTACAGAGGTATATCTAAGCGGTTTTGACCAAGAAGTTTTAGATGATGCTGCAGATCAGATTTTGGGTTGAGTTAATTAAATAGTAATTTTGTTTGTATATTTAATGCTATACTTTACTATTTTCTAATTACATTATTTTTTTGAGCAATACTATTTGTCCTAAATGAAAGGATTGATGTTCCAATACGTGTAACCAACGATAATGATTGTTATTATGAGGTAGAGATATTTCTTTTAACCAGTCATCATTTTTGGTTTTAAACAAGTTTAATGTTTTTTCGCGGACCCTATCATATATTTCAAGATAATGTTCTATTGAATGTCCTACATATTTTTTATGGGCCTTTTCACCCATATCTATAGCAGTTTGCCACAATAACTTTTCTTCTTCCGTAAATTTACGACACTCAAAAGTACATATTTGATAATAAGTTTCTGTTGCAGCAATATGCATTATTAAAGTTCCTATACTATTCAAACGCTCATTGGGCAAGTAATCTATTTCTTGAATCGTTAACTCTTGTACAATACGAATCATTCTTTTTCCTATGTCCTGCAACATAATTAAAAGTATTTGAATCTGTGGTGTATAATGATCCTCTATCTTAAATATTTTTGAACCTCTAATTTTTAAATAATAAATATTCAACTCTTTGGAATAGTCAGAACTAAATTTATACTCTTTGATTTCTTTAGGGGCTTTTCTAGCTGTTCCTTGTTTCCACCCAGGAATAAATAACTGACTTGTAACTTCTTCACATAGAGGATTGTTAATAGTAGTTTTTTCTAGTATACCTTTTTCGTTTTCTATCGATAAAGAGAAATTCGTAAAACAGAAAACCCCATCATGCCAACACAATCCTCCAAAGTTAAGTATTGATGTATTCTCATCCAATATACCTTCAATTGTATATTTACTCCATTCATTAGAGACTATAGGACAGTTCTTCATATTATCAAAAAAACCCACATCTCCATTTTTATTATCTATTCTAACCCATAAACCAGATCTACTATATGGACTATAAAGTTCAGCTTTTACAAGTGCCGCTAATTGAAACCTTTTAGTATGACTGCACTCTAAAGGAATGGATTGACAAAAAGAAGTCCAATCTTGTGAAATTTTTTTTGAAACACAATTTTTCATACTATCTCATTGGCTGGTAATCTGGATGTCCTGTTTGCCATAAAGCAAAAATCAATACCTCTATATTAGAATTCATCCGTTTCGTTTTGGAATCAACATGTCCATGACCTTTATCAAAATCTACATGTAAAAGTGTTGGGTTGTCGGATACATTACATTCTTGTAATCTAGCTGCGAATTTAGCAGAATGCCAAGGAGCAACCCTAGAGTCTTTCACCCCCATTTTAATTAATGTTCCTGGATATTTTTTCCCCTTTTCAATACTTTGATATACATCCATTTCGTATAACGCCTTAAATTCTAATGAATCAGCGACGGAACCAAACTCTTTAGTATTATTCTTACCATTTGTTCCAAACTCTCCTCGTAATGAATTTAATTTCCCTACTTGCAGAATAGCTGCAGCAAATAAGTCTGGGCGCTCCGTCATAGCACGACCAACAGTTATTCCCCCCGCGCTACCTCCATTAATTGCAAGGTTTTTAGCAGAGGTATACTTTTCGTTAATAAGATATTCTGCACAAGCTATTAAATCTTTCCAGCTATTGGATTTAGTTTTTTTAAAACCACCTTTATGCCAAGCATCTCCTTTTTCTCCTCCTCCACGTACATGTGCAATGGCGATAATTCCGCCTTCTTCTACCCAAGTCATAAATTTTTGACTATAAACCGGAGAGAAAACGTATCCATAGGCTCCATAACCAATCATCAAAACTGGATTTTTACCATCTTTTATTAAATTTTTCTTATAAATAAGTGATAAAGGAACCTCTTCATAGTCATGAGAAGGTATTGTAAGTTCCTCAACCTTAATATCCTTATGGCTTTTACTTTCATTCAATGGAAAAATATCTGATGGATAAAACTTTTGTTCAACAAAATCGTATCGAAATCTTCGTTCCTTATCAATCCAACCCTCTATTTTAACCTCTAAAAAATCTTGATCTTTTCCTTTTGTGTACAATATCAATTTACCAGCTGGTATTGGAAGAGGAATTGTTTGCTCTTGTCCTTTGTGATTTACAAAATACAGTTTAGATTCTACTCCATTTTTAGTAGTTGTATATACTAATCCTTTGGAAATAATCTTGAAAGATTTAATAACCTCTTCTTTTTTTTCTGAAACTAATACCTGAGGATTTTCAAAATTGGGATGTAGAATAGATGTTTTACAAATTTTAAAGTTAGATGTATTTTTTGACGTTGTATATATTAAATCATCATTTAACTGTTGGTATTGTTTTATTTGATCTTCTTTATTAAATAAAGGAATCCAATTTTGTTCGGTATCATTTATTTGTTCAACAGGCACATAAAATGTATTATAATAGGATGAAACACCTGCTATTGCTCCAATTGAATATTTATCTTTCGGATCGTTTATCATTAATATAGGTAAGTCCTCAGGACGAATGTTTATTTGTGGATTATTAGATTTGGAAAAAATAACTTTAGAAGTTCCATCCAGCTTATGAATTCTTGCTTCCAAATTAAGAAAATCCTCCTTTGTATTATCTATTTGAGGAGCTGACAAATAGGAAATACCACTGTTATCTGGTAGCCAAAAGATATTTATAAAACTTGGTAAGGCATTCTTGATTGTAAAAGGAAGTTGTTTCTTATCATCCACATTTATAATAATTAACTCCGAAAATTCATCTCCCTTTTTTCTTAAACTCAGAACAACTTTAGATCCATCCCAACTTGGTTTGAAGTAGTTTATTTCATAATCGGTTTTATATGTTTTTGGATTATACAGTAATTGCTCATTTTCTTCAACTGAAGCTTTAAAATATAATTTATAAAAATCTTCATTTTCTTCTCTTTTTAAATAAAAATATTGGCCAGATTTGGTAAAATGAATTTGTTTAACATCATACTTGTTTACTTCTTGTAGCTCTTTATAATGTTTTATTAATCGTTCTTTATTAGGAATCTTATCAATAAAAGAATCGGATAACTTTTTTTGCTCTATTAACCAGTTTAAAACAAGCGAATCTTTAAGGTTTTCTAAATTTCTATATGGGTCTAATACTATATTCCCATGAATTGTGTCTACTACTGCTTGTTGTTTGATAGCAGGGTATTCATAAATATTCCTTTTTTCACAACCCATAAGAATCAATAATAAGGAAAAATAAACTATTCGCATAATGTTTTTCATCAGTTAAAAATATATCCCATCCACTTTAAAAAGTGAATGGGAATTAATTTATCCATTGGTAGTATCTATTCCTTCATTACCTCCATCACTAGGACCATCTTCTCCAGGAGCTCCACTTCCGCCATAAATATGGCTCTGCTTTTTAAATCTAGTTTAGTAATGGTTGTTTTTAAAATTCGAGAACTTTACATATTCTAAAGTGTGGCGAAAAGAAAGACTTTAGTTAAGGAATCCTCAATTAACCAGATTGTTAGAGAGAATTTCTTTATTTTATGAAAATAAAACTATTAGGATGTAGTTTAGAAGTTTCATCCTAGTAAGTAAGAAAGTTACTTTCAGCATTCAGAATTCTCAGTTCTAAGATATTTAAAACTTATCTTCTGGGTAAAAGTAACCAACGCAAATAAAATATCAGTGTTTAAAACAGGTACAGTGCTTTCAATTTATAAACTGACTTCTATCTTTTTAATAAAATAAGAAGGATAAATTCCTGTGTTTTTATAAAAAGCTCTTGAAAAAGATTGAGAGCTATTAAAGCCTGATTCTGCACTAATAGATTTGATGGTGTATTTTCTAAATTTTGCATCTGATTGTAAACGACTAATACTGTATTCAATTCTAAGGTCATTAATATAATTAACGAAGTTTTTATCCATATGCAGATTAATTATTTTGGATAAATAAGATGAGTTTGTATTTATTTTTTTTGCTAACCCCGCCATTTTAATAGTCGGATCTAAGAACCCTTTTTCAGCTTCAAAATCTTTTAATTTTTTCAAAATTTGCAAAGTTAATTCCTCTGATAAATATTTATCATTTTCATCTATAATATCTGATTTTACTTCTTCCGTATTAAGGTTTTTTTGAACATTAAGTTCTCGATTTCTCATAAGTTGATGAAAACGATGTCTGTAAATACGCTGTTTTCTATAATAATTTATTACAAGAATAATTAATGCTGCTGAGAAACCAATCAAACTCCACAACCCGAACTGAAACCATTTTTGATCTTTTTCTAATGTTTCTATGACTGTATCTCTATCTCTGATTAATTGCACTGTTTCATATTTCTCAACAATATCAGCCGATATTGTTCTGTTTTTCACATTAAATAAACTATCCATAGTAATCAGTTTACTCATTACTCGAACCTGATTTTTTAAATCACCTTGTTTTTTAAAGTGACTTATTAATAATTCAAAAGCATCTCTGTTCTCTGGAGCATAATTATGTGGTCCAATTAGAGAATCAATTTTATTTAGATATTTTACTCCTTCTTTAACTTTATTGATCTTAAAATAAGCCTTTGCTATTTGTATATAACATATATGTAGATTAAGAGTAGATCCTTTTTTATCTTTAATTCTATTCTCCATTTTTGTTAACGAATCCAAGGCTTTTTCTGGTTTACCCAGTAAATTATTGTTAATTCCACTTAGCATTAAGAATGTATTATAATAATACTTCTCTTTATGAAAGTAACTTTTTTTAAGTCCTAGATTTACATATTTAAAAGCAGAATCAGGCATCTGAAGACGGTGATAAGAATCTGCTATGCCATATAATGTAAGTATATAACTTCCTAAATATTTGTCAATGGTATCCTGGTCTTTAATGAATTCAAGGTTTTCTCTAAATATTGGTAATGCTTCCTTTTTTCCTCCTACTGCCTTTTTTAGCATCGCAATATTGTGTTTAATCGCTATTAGTTGACGTTTATTATTGTTTTTTTGAGCATAATCTTGTGCTATTAAAAAATTTTCTAATGCTTTTTTATTTTTCTCTATTTTGCAAAAAAGAGCTCCTTTTTTTAGATAAGCAATTGCAGGAAACTTATGGTTTTTTGAATCTTTAGTGATCAAAATAATACTATCAAGATATTTTAAACCTAAATCATGCGATTTATAATCCCAAAAAAGGTCATAGCCATTAGCTAATTCTGTATAGTTATTTTCTAGTTTGGCTTTAGATATATAGGTATTAGCGTATTTATTAGCAAGTAAAGTATCCTTCTTGTTTTTTTTAAATAAACTATCTAATTCTTTATATGACAAATCTTGTAAAAAATCAGGTTCTTTATCTATAATCATATTCTTTTTGACTAGATAATCTTGAGTAATACTTTTATTTTGGGAAAATACATTCTCACATATATTAAAAACCACAAAAAGAATACTCCATTTCATAAAAAGCACTTTTATGTAATTTTTGATTTTTTGTTTAAGACCTTTTAGCTCCATTACTGTTTTAGTAATATTTTAAATGATTAAACACCTTATTATTATCAACTTACCTTTAAAAAATAGAAGTTTCAATTTATAAAATGAGCGCTTTCAATTTATAAATCCTACACACCTTCCTTTGCACAAACGTAATCCTCTCTCATATATTTGACCCGACCATTTACAAATTACAAATGCGGAATTATGAATTAGAAATATCAAAAGAAATGATAAGCTCAATTTTCTATTTCCTTAAAACCAACATATCACAATGCAGTATTTAGAAAATAACCACAAACATAGGTTTATGTCTGATATATTAAAAATGTTACATATCAAAACCGATATTTTTTTAGATAACCTGGCAAATCATCATGATTATGAAATAGTGATCTATCTCTGGATTGATAAATTATTTACCAAAGGAAGAACTAGTGAAGAAGCGGTGCAGATCATTTATAAGGCCAGAAATATTTTTATGCTACAAGCACCTTGTATACAAGTGAGTGGGGGAGTTAATTAAGAATTATGAATATAGTTGGAAGTCGGAAGTCAGAAGACCGATGATAAGATGTTGATTTATGATATACGATTTACAAATGCAGAATTACGAATATGGCCAGAAGATAAAAACTACTTCGAACACCAGACTTCGGACTTCTGACTAAAAACAAAAAGCTTCGGACATCCGACCTCGGACTCCGGACTCAAAAAACTAATAAAATGACCACACCCTACCAATATTTAACAACTATAGAAAAACAATTGGTCGAGTATAAAATGGCAAAGAAACTTAAAACCCCGGTACTAATAATCAAAGAAATATTAACAACCATAAATCCACAGGTGAAAATTGTAGAAAACCAGGTAATCATGGTATATGAAACCCTTAAAAAAATAGAACAAGAAGTAAAAGAATTATGAATTGAGTAGGAAGTCAGAAGCCTGATGTCGGAAGACGGAAGACAACCCTTCGAGAGCCTCAGGGTTCAGGTAAAGTATGCTAAAGTTCTCGAACAGCGGGCTGAGGCTCTCGAAGCCCACTTCGGACACCCGACCTCGGACTTCGAGCAAAAAATCAAAAACGTAACCCAACCTCATAAGCGCATTAAACCGAAACCCTTCGACAAGCTCAGGGTGACAATAATGTCTAAATCAGAAAATAATAACGAAGGTAATTTTAGAAAACAAAAAATTATGGAAAATGCAATGCTCAAAAATATAGAAATGATAGAACGTATCGACAGGTTGATACGTATGCAAGCAACAGGGTCACCAGAATACTTGGCATCTCGTCTAGGGATTTCTAAAACTACTTTGTACAGGATTATTAAAACCATGAAAACCTTAAATGCTCCTGTGATTTATGATTATGCATTACAAAGTTTTGTCTACGAAAAAGCAGTGGGGTTTCAGTTTGGTTTTTTTGCAAATCCTACAATAGTCAAATCAAGAGCATTAAACTAATGAATGACTATGGAAAATAAAGGATTATAATCAATGATGCCAATAGAACAGGACGAACTACATTATCAATTCTTCTTAGAGATACTACAACCTTTACGTTTTGAGGCAAAAGATTTCTTTACAAAATTGGCAGAAGAAAGTCCTTATGAAATGATGATATATGAATGGATACATTCTATGTTTGAGCAAGAAAAAACTAAAGAAGAGACATTGGATTTTATTTATAAAGCAAGATATGAGTGGTATGTTAGAAATAGTTGATGGATGATCGATTAAGAATTATGAATGTAGTCTGAAGTCGGGCGACCGAAGTCGGAAGTACACAATTGTGGGCTGAGGCACTCGAAGCCCAACCCTTCGAGAACCTCAGGGTTCGGCAGCACGCATCTTAAAAAGAAATTAGAAAAAACTTCGGACATCCGACTTCGGACTCCTAATTAAAACAATAAAAACCTTCCGACTTCCGACACCGGACTTCGGACTTAAACAAAAACAATGGCATTAGAAAATTTAATTAGCGTAAGCTTTAGCAAAGAAGAATTAATGGAGCTTGATCAACACCTTACAGGAATCAAAAAAGTACTAAAAGGCAAAACAGTTAACCTTACTCCAGATCAGCGTAGACAATACGGGCGTATTGCCAATCAGAACAAATTGATCGTAGACAAAGCCAAAAATTATATGGAACAACACCCTAACTGGATTCCTCGTTTTTTGGATAAAACAGAGTTTGATAAAGATTATACTGCAAGAAAGCAAGTAGAAAACAGGGTGCAATTACTAGAAAACCTCTCACAACAATTGATCGATACCAAAACCTTATTAGATCATGATAATTATACCAATTCACTTAGTTTTTATAGAATGGTACGTTATCTGGCCGGCGAAAATGAACCCGGTGCCAAACCAGTGTATGAGGATATGAAAGTACTCTTTAACAAAGCCAGTAATACCACAGATGATACCAGTAGTGAGGAATAAAAGTGGTGCTGACCAATACAGTAACATCTCTAAGTATCATCACAAAAGAAGGACGGGTTATTGTAATGGACGCCACCCCTACTCAGAGTAGTTCGAAGAGCTACTTTAGTACTTCGAAGGATCAAAATACTAGTTATTACCCCATAAGATAATGCTTCTAACCAATTTTTTAGGGCTTGTAAGCTCTAAAGCAACGCTTATAAGTATTAGATCGATGCTTCGAAGTACTTCTCTTAGGGGTGACACGTATTAAAATGATTGCTCGAAATACTTATTTAATCCTTCAAAGTAGTTCGGTAAGGGGTAGACCCCATGGTAAGAGGGGGTAATTATGAATTATGAATGATAATTAGTTGATGGTAGAGTGAAGTACTATGTATGATGTATAAAGTAACAAATAAAACATATTGTGGGCTGAGGCTCCGGAAGCCCAACTCTTCGAGAACCTCAGGGTTCGACATCAAGTGTATTAATAAAAATTTATAAACAAAAAACTTCGAGCAAAAAATAAAAAAATATCTGCAAAAAAAACTGTAGTTCAATACATTAAAAAATAGTTTCATTTTTTTTCAAAAAAAGAAGTAACACTTCATCGAGTTATAACATTCACTAAAGCAAAAAATACAAATCATACTATTTATGAGTTCAACAATAAAAACACCTAAAGTAAACCTTAATAAATGGCACTATGATCCCAATGCCTTTTCCGTAGAGGAAATAGATAAGATACATGCTCTGGCAGACACCATTCCGTTTAAAAAAGCAACACTTAATGCAGGAGGCAATGATCAGGATGATTATAGAAAAAGTGAGATAAAATGGCTTACCCCCCAAATAAAAGGGATTGGTTGGTTGTACAAAAAATTAACCGAACTCTGTATGAAGGTAAATGACTCCTTATGGCAATTTGAGGTTGATGAAGAGTTAGGGAACCTACAATACGGGGTATACTATAGTGATGGGGGACATTATGATTGGCACATGGATGTGGGTGGAGGAGTGACTGCCGGACGAAAAATCAGTATTGTCATACAACTTTCTGATCCAGAAGAGTATGAAGGCGGATTATTCGAAATGTTTGTAAATAAAGATGTGTTAGAATTTCCAAAGAAAAAAGGATCGATCACTCTATTCCCTACCTATTGTATGCATCGCGTAACTCCCGTAACAGCTGGTGAGCGTAGATCATTGGTATTATGGGTTACAGGAGCTCCTTTTAAGTAAAATGTTATTAGGTAGTTAGTATTAAGTATGGAATAGAGAGACTTTTTATGTAATGCAGAAATCAAGAAACAGGAGAGGAGAAACTGGACGAAATTAGAAAAAGAATAGTGATTAACTCTGCTCCCTTCTTTTTGAAGACGACATAGTGTATGCAATGGGCGAGCCGGAGCGTCGGAAAAGGATGGATGTTTGAGTAATGAGCAGTACGATTGAATATAGGATACCGGAAACTAAATGCTGGAAGCCAGAGGCTACTTGCTAAAAACAAAAAACATCTTACCACTTTATACTCACTACTAACATCTAAATACTATATCAAAAAACAAAAAATGCCAACAATCAAGAGATTTCCTTTTTTTAAACAATTAGATGCTATGGACTGTGGTCCGGCTTCTATAAAGATCATCTGTAAACATTACGGAAAGAATTTTTCTATGAAATATTTACGGGATCAATGTAATATCACCAAAGAAGGAGTCTCATTAAAGGATATCTGCCGTGTTTCTGAAGCGCTAGGATTACGCAACCTCCCTCTAAAAGTTACGTATGAGGATTTACTTAAAAAAATCCCGTTACCTTGTATTATTCATTGGAATCACTCCCACTTTGTAGTACTCTATAAGATGACTGCAAAGAAAGTATTTATCTCTGATCCACAAATGGGATTGGTGACCTATAACAGAGAAGAGTTTGAGTACAACTGGAAAAAGAATAACGAAAAAGGAATTGCACTGGTGATAGAGCCCAGTCCCAAGTTCTATGTCAGAGAAGAAGTCGAAACTCCCAATGCTTTTACGAATTACTTTTCTTATTTAAAACCTCACAAAAACTTTTTAACACAGGTGTTTTTTGGGATGGTTATGGGTATTGTCATCAGTTTAATTTTTCCTTTTATCACTCAGTCTATTGTAGACAAAGGGATTGAAACTGGGGATTTTGATTTTATTCACATCTTATTGGTTGCAACGATCATACTTACACTCAGCTCTGTATTCTCGGGATATATACAAAACCGAATGATGCTCTATATAGCAGATCGTGTTAATATTAGTATGGTATCCGATTTTATACAAAAAACCCTGCGGTTACCGGTTACCTTTTATGAGCGTAAAATGACCAGTGATATCCTAAATAGGATTAGTGACCATAGTCGTATACAGCAGTTTATCCTTAACTCTTTTCTGGGGATTATTATAGCAGGATTAAGCTTTATAGTCTATGCAATAATACTTGGGTATTATAGCACCTCCCTTTTCCTGTTTTTTCTGGGAGGAACCATTTTATATGTGTTATGGATTCTACTCTTTCTTAAAAAACGAAGAAAACTGGATTTTAAATACTTCGATAGCAATATTCATAATCAAAATGAGGTCATACAAATTGCAGAAAACAGTACAGAAATTAAGATCAATAATCTGGAACAGAAAAAGCAATGGGATTGGGAAAAAAGCCGCCTGGAAATTTATGACCTTAATATCAAGATGCTCAATCTAACTCAAACACAGAATATTGGTACCACCATTATCGACCGGCTAAAAAATGTGTTCATTACCTTTTTTGCCGCCAAAGCTGTTATCGATGGTGAAATGACTCTGGGAATGATGCTTTCTGCACAATATATCATAGGTCAGATGAATGGACCTGTGGGTAAAATGATCAGCTTTATACAATCTTATCAAGACGGCAAAATTAGTCTGGAACGGGTCAGTGAAGTGGTTTATGAGGAAGATGAAGAGCCGGTATATGAAGGTATAGAAATGTCAATACCCACAAATAAAAGTATCACGCTCAAAAATGTTTCTTTTACATACCATCCCAGTAGCCCAGAGGTATTAAAAAATATAAATCTAACCATACCAGAAGGAAAAATGACCGCTATTGTAGGGCAAAGCGGTAGTGGCAAAACCACATTGATGAAAGTATTATTACGATTATACCCTAATTATGAAGGACAAATTGCAGTAGGCACTACAGATTTTAAGAGTATTAACATTCATCGCTGGCGGGATACCTGTGGGGCAGTACTACAGGAAGGAAAAATATTTAATGATACCATCCTTCAAAACATCGTATTAGATACAGAAGACATTGATACAGATCGACTGCAAGAGGTCATTGAACTCACCAATCTTGGAGAGTTTATAGAGCAAACCTCGCAAAAACTATATACGATGATCGGCCAAGGAGGCAATGGAATTAGCGGGGGGCAAAAACAACGCATATTGATTGCCAGGGCATTATATAAAAATCCGGAGTTTCTCTTTTTTGATGAAGCCACCAACTCATTAGACACCAAAAATGAAAATGAAATTAGTAGTGGCCTAAATCAATTTATACAAGGAAAAACGTCGGTGGTGATCGCCCATCGTCTAAGTACCGTACGCAATGCCGATCAGATCATTGTACTAGACAAAGGGACCATTGTAGAACAAGGCACTCATGAAGAATTGGTCACCAAAGGAGGAACCTATTTTGGATTAGTAAGTAATCAACTAGAACTACAGGACTAAAAATTATGGAGCTACAAAATATAAACTTGCGAGAAGAACATTTTGGGGACATACACAATATGAAACCTGCATGGTGGATGCGTTGGGGAATCTTATCGGTTTTTATCATACTATTGGTGTTACTTACTTTAGGATATTTTATAAAATACCCAGATGTAATTCGCAGTGAGGCACGCTTAACTACCAATCACCCCAGTATCACGTTACCATTAAAAACCAGTGTACAAATACAACACATCAATGTTGCTAATGGGAGCCATGTAGCAAAGGGACAACCTATATTAGTATTGAATACTAACGGAAACTATACACATATTTTACAACTAGAAAAATCGATCACTGATTTTTCATTTAAAAGAGATAGCATTCTTACTTTTTTTGAACGTTTTTCGGAAAAAGAACTACAATTAGGCACTGAGATAGAAAATAGTTGGATTCGTTTTTCTAATGAGTTATTAGCGTATTATAAAATCGAAAAATTAGATATGTATGGCAATCAAATTGACTATCTGCAAAAGGAACTTGCCCGACAACAACAACTCAGAAGAAAGTATAGCACTTTAATACAAGTTGACCAGCAGGAGCAGCAACTGATAGATGCTCGATTAGCAACAGATGCCACATTGTTTAAGAAAGGGGTATTGAGCAAAATGCAATATAATGAAAGTCAACGCTCCCATCATACCAACAGCAAACAGTTACAACAAAACAATGTAGCATTGCAACGAATCGATCTCGAGATTACCCAATTAGAAAATGCCATTGCCAAGTATGATCATTCAGAAGAAGAGGATTTGTTAACATATCAACTGGGGATCAGAAAAGCATTACATGCACTGCGATCAGCCATCTATTCCTGGAAAAACGCCTATATGATTAGTTCTCCTATTGATGGTAAAGTGAACCATTTGCAAAACCTAACTGTTGGCAAATTTTATCAAGGAAATATCGTAGTGATCACTCCTAACGATATGACCTATTATGCAGATCTAAAAATACCTTTTAGAGGTGCAGGAAAAGTAGTAACAGGTCAACAGGTTATCCTAAAATTAAATGATTATCCCTATCGGGAATACGGACTGGTATCTGGTAGCCTACAAGAAATTGCCCTGGTAGCTGGCGAGGAATTTTATAATGCCAAGGTTAGGCTTGCTGATAATATGCAGTCTAGTTATCACAAAACCATCACCTTAAAAGAGAATATGAGCGGCATAGCAGAAATCATTACCGAAGACAGAAGCCTATTAGGAAGAGTGTTCGAAAAAATAATGTATGTATTCAATAAAGGATAAAATAAAGTAAAAAAACATATCAAACCCTAGATGTCACACTGAGCCTGTCGAAGTGATACCAAAGGGTAATCATAGATAAATAGATAAAGATAACATACAAAGAAACAAATATCGCTAAAAGCCAAAGACTAACAGCTAATTGCCAACAGTCTAACAGCTACTAGCCAAACATAAAATCAAGCTTGATCCGGGGGGAATCCGAAAAACCCTTAAAAACAGAGTAGGAATACAATTTATTAATATTTTTAAAAAATGAAATTATCATTAAATGAACTACAAGTAGATAGTTATGCTACACAAGTAAGTGAAAATGAATTGACAGATGTTAAGGGAGGCACATCGCTAGCTTGCCTTAGAGTTGCTGCAAAATGGTTAGCCGTTACCGCAGCAATTAGTGGATATTTAGATGAGGCAGCTAGAAATGCAGATCCTAGAGACCAAGCACCAGGCAATACCGGTATAGACGGTATATCTGATTTTGTTCACAATAGTGGCGGAATGAAAATTTAAATTAAATAGCTTAGTGACTAGAATAAAGTTTTATTCTAGTCACTATATTAAATGAATATTAGTCTTGCAAAAAGCTCTTCTTATGAAAAAAGTATTTAGCTATAGCTTTTATAGTGTAATTATAATAATAGCAATAAGTGTAATTTTAAAAATAGACTTTCTTTATAAAAAGGAGATATTTATTGTTTCATTAATAACTCTTATTATTACAGAGGTTTTTTACTTTTTAAAAAATAAAAAACCATAATAATAATTTTGTTTTTGTTGTTTTTGTCCTAAGCATTTTTTTGTCATTTGAACTATTTTGATAAAACAATCATACCTAATTAAACTCGGATTATTCGAGAGATCTTAAAGAATATGAATATTGTACAATTTGTAAAAAAAGAAACTAAAGAAATACTAGGTTTTGCTAAAAAACCTATTCAATATAAGGAACAAGATCCTTTTAAAGTAAATTTAAAACGACTGGGTATTGTTCTCGGTATTGACTTTATCCTCTTAAATATCATCACGCCTTTTTTTGGTGTGTTATCTTCTATGGGATTAGAAGAAGTTTTCGAAAATCATGAAATCGTAAAAATGCTTACTCAGTTTCCGATTTGGGTAACTTTATTTTTGGCTATTATAATTGTCCCAATTATAGAAGAACTAGTTTTTAGGTTTCCATTAAAATATAGGCAATGGATATTCAATATTCTAATACCCGTATATATTATTTGTATAGGGTGCTTTTTTATTGATTTTAATTCTCCTACAAATAGTATCACTGCTGTGGGTTTTATGCTTATCAGTCTCATTGTATTTGGGGTTTACAATCGTAGAATAACAGCAAGTATTGCACGTATTTGGAACCAAAAATTCAAACTTGTTTTTTATAGCACTGCCCTTCTTTTTGCACTGGTACATTTAACAAATTATCAACTATCCTTAACTGTAATTTTAGTAGTACCTATATTAATTCTGCCTCAGTTTATTGGAGGTATTTTGATTGGGTATATAAGACTTAGATCTGGATTTATATGGGGCATCCTATTGCATGCACTAAATAATGCAATACTGTTAGTGCCAATCGCATTAGGAATATCTAAAGCTTTTACAACGCTGGACATCAAAAACGATGCATATAGCTTACAGGTGCAAAAAACAACTGCCAAAGAAATATATGCTACAAAAACAGCCTTGTCTACAGATTCTATTGTTATAAAGAACCGTAGTTTTAAACAGTGCTTAGCACTACTATTAGATAAAGAAGAAAAGTATATCAAATTCGACAATTCATTCAGTTCTTTTGGGATGCCAGAACTTAAGGCAAAAATACCCTTAGATATATATTATTATACTATTTCTAATAAAGGGAAAGGAAATACTAAAAAACATGTATTAGATGAACTACAGAAGGCATATAATTTTAAAATAATAAAAGAGAACCAGAAGATAGATGTATTAAAACTTAGTACTATAGATAAGGGTTATAAACTTTCAAAATACAGCACTACAGACAGTTCTCATGATTCTAGCATCAACATTACTGATACCCATTTTATATATCAAAATGTTACTATTACTGGTATCATAAAAAGTCTAAATAAAGATGGAAATATCGAAAAAACTATAGTTACAGATATTGAAGATGCTATTCGATACGATCTAACCATTCCTAAAACCGGTATAAAAAATTTAAAGAAGTACCTGGATGACACCTATGGTTTAAGATTAATAGAAACCAAACAAGAGATAGAAATACTAGAACTAGAATTTGATTGATTTTGAAGGTAAGTTTTATGAAAATAGCATTATTACTTTTTATTTCTTTGAACTATTCCTGTATCAAAAAAGACAAGAATACTCATGAAACAGATTTTGATAGCGTTTTTAACACTATAAAAACAAAATCAATACAAGAAGTGGATTGGTTATCTATTTACAATAAAACTAAGGACTCTATTAGAGTTTTTAATTCTATAGATGACAAATATCGGGCTATAACATATACCTTAGACCAACTAGAGGATAGGCATAGTTTTTTTGCATACCCAAAGAATAAGCAGGTTTTCTCAAAACTAGATACTACTGATATCCCCGAGGTATGCCATTATATATTCGATCAAAACATCGCATATTTAAAAATTGAAGGATTTGGAGGCGATAAAAATCTTAACGATGAATATGTACTAAGCATTAGAAAAGCGCTTTATGATCTAGATAGACAGAAAGAGGTATCGGGTTGGATTATTGATCTACGTGATAACTTTGGAGGAAAGTTAGGAGGATTCTCTATAGGACTTGCCCCCTTATATAAAGACTCGATACTCGGTTTTTCTATGAACAACAAAAAAGAATTTATACAGCATAAGCTAAAAAATAACACCTATCAGTATGGTAACACAAAACTTGTCAATCCTTTAATAAACTCAAAAGATACTTTGTCTAATAAAAATAAACCGATAGCTATACTAGTAAACCAAAATACAGCCAGTCAGGCGGAGTCAATAACAATTCATTTAATAAGACAACAAAATACTCGAGTTTTTGGAACTAAAACTAATGGATTAACCACAGATATAGAGGTTTTTAATTTTGCGAGTGGCGCTATGTTTGGATTTAGTACAGCATATTGGTATGATCCTAATAAAAATAGAATAAAAGGCCCTGTTATTCCTGATGTGGATACTGAAGAAGATGACTCTAAAGATGTAGCTATAGAATGGATAAAACATACCACACACCTCATTAAATAAAAAAAATGAAATTACCTATAGATCAATCACAAATAAATGAGCAAAAACCTACCAAAGTAAAAGGAGGTCTTAACCGTTGGGTAGTATATTGTATGATAGCACTTATAGGAATTGTTGCGGGATATTATGCAGGAACTCTTAAAGCATCAAATGGCAGTAGTAATGTAGAAGGAATTTGTGAGCATGGATATAAATTGTCTGCGGAATGTAAGACCGGTAAAAGTCATTACTAATAAAAAAGATGGTATTCTATTAAGAGGTAAAATTGTAAAAATATAATACAAAGCGATTAATCAAATAAACACAAAAATGGAAGAAACTCTAAAGTCTTGTAAAGAGCTATTCTAAAATAACATAATCAACATATATGGAAACAACAATATTTCCTTACCTCTTCGGTAGAAGTGGTGGGGCAGAGATTTCTTTGCTTCAATTGTTAGAAGACAAAGAATGTGAACAACACAGTAATCGACTGATAAACAATAAAAAAGAAATTGATCTTGATAAAGAAAACCTAATCTCTTTATTGTTTGAGAAAATTGCCTGTTGTGAGGATGTTACGGTAAAAAAAGAGCTAATTGCTCTAAAAAGAGACCTTTATAATGATAGGGATATTACAAACTATTCTAAGTTGGTCACAGACAACGAACTCTTAGAATCATTACAGGCACTTATCTCTAAACAAAAGAATTACAAAGTCGCTTCACAAAAGTTTAAAGTAATTTTTGATACGGCATTCTACGCCACAATAAAAGAATTGAAAGACGGAACAGATCAATTCTTTTTTAGAAATGGGTTATTGTTTTCTTCTCACCTGGTAGCACAACAACTCGAAAAAAGCAACCTTGACTTTACCACCCTCAATAAAAAAAATAAAAGGTTGGTCTTATCCATAGTAAGATACCTTACGCGCAGTACTACCAAAACAACTCCTTTTAGTTCTTTTAATACCATCTTTTGGTCTAATGGAAAAGCAGTAAGTAAAGACGTAGAAGGAATTGTATGCTCTAAACTACAAGTCAATAATCTGTTTTTCTATTACCTAAAAAAAGAATTGCTACAATACCCTTCTTTTCGTCATCAATTAGAGGTAAAATGTAATGAGAACCTTATTGAGAATAGTACAACAACCTATCGATACTTTACCAATCAGGATAATAACGAATCCTTTAAAACACTAGGAAAACTACCTGTATTAGAATATTTGCAAAACTCTTTGTCTGACCAATCAAAGACGTATCGGGATGTTGTTAATCTTCTTATAGAAGCCACCGAATCTACTGAGCAACAAGTCATCCCTTTTGTCGAAAAATTGATTGTTGAAGGATTTTTGGTAGTACAATTTCCTATACACCATACTGATAGCGTATGGATACCAAAACTATCGAACTATTTAGAACAACAAATAAAGAATACACAAGACCAGTTATATACAGATATATTGCTCCTACTCGATACTATTCTAAAAACAATCACTTGTATTGAAGAAACTTTTGTGATCGATCAGAAAAAAGATGCCATAGAACAATGCTATCATAAAATACATTCCTTATTTATTGATCATCAATTTTCTTGTGAGTTATTCGAAAAAATGAAACCTCAAGATCTTTTTTATGAAGACACCTATCAGCAGCTTTCAGAAACCATTCCTGTAAAAAAACAAGCTATAATTGCCAAAAACATAACACAAGTATATAAAGCGCTTAATTGTATTCCGCAAAAAGAGTCCTTTCGATCTTTTCTGATTGCTATACTACAAGAACAACATAAAAAGACTATGCCATTACTCTCTTTTTATGAAGAGGTATATTTACCACAACAAGAAAAATTTACCTTTCACAAAGATCAAACCAATACATTTAATACCGCTTTTTCTAAACTAAAAAAGGACATTGTACTTTTTGGTGCACATAATAGTATAGATTTAGCATCTTATTTTTCAACCCCTATAGAAGAAAAAGAAATGGCATTTGGCGCCTACTTTCAGATCCTTAACAAGGATAGTGACCAAATTGTAATTAATGACTTATCCAGAGGAAATGGTGCTGCCATATCCAGATTTCTTAACCTGGCAGATGTAAAGGTTTCAGAAAACAGTAAAATATATATCCAGCATCAATACCCAAATCATCAAGTGGCTGAAATTAAGGATGCTTCTATACATAATACAAATAACTACCCTCCTTTGGCAAATCAGGTAATAAGTATTACAGAAGATACTTCGTTAGCGCAAAACTATCAGCTATTATCGATTGCTGATTTAACTGTAAAAGTGCAGGAAAATGATCTAATAGTAGTAGATAAAAATGAGCAACCTGTTAAATTATTAAACACCTCTATGGAGGGGATGAGCCGTAGGTCAAAGTTTATGCAATTTCTTGATGTTTTTGATACCACAGATATCACAGGATATAGTACTTTACTATACCTTATTATGAAATTATATACTGATATGCTAGACAATCAGGATATCGTAGTAGTCCCTAGACTTGTATTTGGTGATCATGTGATCGTACAACGAAAAAAATGGTTGGTCAAAAAAGAGGTATTTACCAATATGTTTTCTGAAAATAGGAATGAACGACATCTTATCTATCAGGAACTAAATTATTGGTGTACTGAGCATGGTATTCCTCAGGAAGTATTTATAAAAATCAAAGGTAAAAACCCTGATAACTCTCAGGATGATAATTATAAGCCACAATATATCAATTTTAAAACTCCATCACTGTTATTACTTTTTATCAATATGATTGAAAAAGGAAGTGATATTATTGAAATTACAGAAATGTCCCCCAATACTCCTTCTGTAAAAGATATGGGAGGGAAGGTACAAGAATATATACTAAACGTTAACCAATAAATTATGGAGCAGCAGCAAAATAACTGGGTCTCAAGCTATATCTTTTTGGATACAAATCTTGACACCCTACTTGTTGAGTTAATAGATCCCATGCAAAAAGAGTTAACCAGAAAGAAATGGATCATTTCTTATTTTTTTATAAGGTATTGGGAAGGAGGCTCTCATATTCGTTTTAGGGTAAAAGTTTCTGACTCAACCCCTACAAAAACGATAGAACAATATATACGTAAAAAAACGGAAGCGTATTTTATAGCAATCCAAAATAGTAACTATAGATTAGAATTTAATCAATATTTCCCTGAAACATCAAGATATGGTGGGGTCAAAACAATCACACTAGCAGAAAAGCATTTTAAAAAATCGAGTGATATTGTTCTTTCTACCTTAAAACAACATCAAGAAAATTGGGGATATAGCACTGCCATGGCAACTGCTATACAGTTACATATTATTGCTATTAAAGAATTAACCCATGGTAATATTAACGAAACGGTAGCTTTTTTCGAAACTGTTTGTAATAACTGGTTATCGCATTCGGTAAAAAAAATAAATGATGCGATTGATCCCAAAGAGGTAAAAAAAGTACTTCAATTTTTCAATACATCTTACCAGAACCAAAAAGATAAAATTGATAGTTTGTGTCAAGTATTATGGGCAGAGAATCATGAAGAATTAGTTGGCTGGAGCAATTTTTCTAAACATACTGCCAAAGGTCTAATAGAATCTTATGAATCTGAGGCGATAGAGATACCTCTATGGATGAATTTTGACAATATTCAGAACATATCGAAAAAGAATAAAGTTCTTTGGAATCTATATGATAGTTTAATCCATATGACCAATAATCGCTTAGGAATCTATTTAAGAGATGAATCTTTTATAGCTTTTTTAATTATGAAGGGGTTGCAAGCTCATTCTCAAAATAAAATTGTCATTTAAAATGTAGCAGGTAGAACAAAAAGATTAAACTTATAACCTAATCACTCAAAAACGTAACTCCTATGACCAAATAAATACCTAAAGGAAAAAATAAACTAAAACAAGCTACCTATGGAACATATGAATATATTCTACAGAGTATTTCATGAAGATTTGCAACCATTAGCTAATCAAAGAAGTAAAGAGTTTTATATTGATTATTTTAGGTCTATAGATAATGATACATTCATTTGTCAAGATAATATGGTGGATATAGAAAGTATGGATTACACAGGTTTAAAATATGCCTACTACAAAGAATAGGTCTGGAATTACTGACGTTAAATACAACATTACTAATAAAACGGTTTAAATAACTGGTGGTTTTATTGAACTTTTGGTTAGAAATTGAGGAATAAAAGCTGCCCAGTTCAATAAAGTGGTTCATTTATAATTTTACCAATTAACACTTATACAAACTGATATGCTATTTGGATACACATGCATAAGTGTCTTATCTACAAAGCTTTATTTGTTAAATATGTATTAAAAACACGTAATAAATTGAGGGAAAAAACAGCCTTTTAGTTTTTTTTATTAATTTAGAAGTAACGTAAAATCAAATAATTACCCCATACCTGAAGATTTCTTCGGGTATGGGGCTTTTTGTTTATTGAAAAAGCCAATCAATCTTATAATGAAAAAAATATTAATTTAAAAAATTATAAATATGGCACTAAAACCAGGACCTAAAAGGAAAGCTAAATCAACAGGAAAACCAGATAGAAGGCAGAGAGATAATAAAAATACTCCAGGAAACACACCAAGCTTGAAACCTTCTAAATCAACCAAAAAATAGTTTACAAAAATGTTAAACCAAAGGATGCTTTGTATTAAACTCCATGTATTAAGATTATGAAATCACAAATAATTTATGATGGGATATTTTTAAGAGTGGCGTTTGAAAGAATCAATGATTTGTTTGTACAATCTTGGAACACAACTCCTAAGACCATAGATTCTTTCAAAAGCGAATTATTGACTTATGTTGCATATTATAAAAAATACCAACCAACTAAATCCCTATGGCTTCACCAAAATTTTGGTTTACACATTGATGATGATACAAAAGTCTGGATTGAAAATAGAGTTAATATTCCATGTAAACAATATGGTAATCAAAAATTAGCTTTTGTAGTTTGTATTGACCTTTTAGTCCATCTTAATATTATAGAGACATTCGATAAAACTAAATCTGTAATTATTCCTAAACATTTTGCAACTGAAAAGGAAGCTCGGACATGGTTAAATAAAGAAAATATTGAACAATCCACAATAATTCCGTCAATATCAAATGATACAAAGGTTCAATTAGACAAAGTAGATGAAAGAGGTAATTGCATTATTAATATTAAAAGTCCAACTGGTACCATAACTAATACAATTAGATCTTTTAAAGGGTTATTAGGAGAAAAATCATTTAGTACCAAAAAAAAGAAGTTTTTTTCTTCTCTTACTTGTAGAGAGCGACAAATTTTATTTTTATATGCGTCTGGAGTAAAGCACAAAGAAATATCACTTAAATTACATATTTCTTTATACACTGTTCGTACACATTGGAGAAATATTAAACGTAAGCTTCAGATTACTTCTTTCAAAGATATTCTGGAATATGCACAGGTGTTTCAAGATTGACTTGTTCAAAATACTTACTAGTGGGTATTTTTTACAACTTCTTTAGCTTCTATTTTTGAAATAATCATAAGCCCCAAATTTTAAAATCATAAAGAGTATTCCAAGGACAATAAAACAATGGTTTAAACAATAAGCTTAGCTACGATTATAAACTTAAAAATAAATTGATATGAACACACATTACCAATCACTTCTCGTATTGTCACTTAGTTTTTTTTTATTACAAAATTCCTTTGCTCAAACTGATGAAAAATCAATACGAGACAAAGTTTTATACGAAATAACCACTGAAAATGAGAAAAAGACTTCAGAGTTAGAGAAGCAAATATCTGATTTAAACAGAAGTATTGTAGAAATTGATTCATTACTACAAGTACCGCAAAATAGTCAAAAACAAACTATTAAAAAGTTAAGAAAAAGGGTAGAATTTCTCGAGCTAAAAGAAGAAGCTGAAAAAAAGAAAGAACTAGAAATTTATAAGTTCAATTTTCAAACCGCAGTGATAAACCTAGTTTCAATGGAAAAAGAAATTAAACCACTTGAATTATTTGCGGCCAGTCAAGATTTTTATGCAGAGCTTAATTCAACTGCAAATCCAACTAAGTATAGTGGGTTCTCCGTGTGGTATTCGAAATTCAAAGTTTACTTAAATGATACAAAGAAGCAAGATGCATTTTTGAATATTGCAACAAATATTTTAGACAAAGCAGGTGATTTTTCTAAAGAATTTGGGATAACAGGAACTGTATCTGATATCCTTTTTTCGAGCGTTAGTATGTTCATACAAAGTTTAGGTGGAAAGAAAAAGAAAAAAATAAGAGAAGAAAGTGAAAAAATGTTCAGGCTAATTATGACATTAAGTCAATTTTCAACAGATAAAAACTTAATAGAAAATGAATGGGACGAGATTGAGAAACAATTAACAGAATTAAAAGAGCTTCAAGATACGACTTTAAATAAAACTCTAAATTTTCTAGGTATCAGTAAATCAGATTTTACTTCTTATTATATTAACGAAACCAATGCTATCCAATCATTAAACTATCTAAATCAAATAAAAAATGTTGCTGGAGAAAAAGTTGCTAAGAGGCGAAAAACAAAAGCAGACATTTGGAAGGACGAAATATTTTTGGAAATGAATACTGTCCAATCATTAAAAATTAGATTTGGTCAAACAACCACAAGCATAGATAGTAATATTCAACGATACAAGGGTTTAATAACTAAGTATAAAACTGATGATAACATTGGGAACAAAATATCGGGTTTGGAATCCAAATTGACTAGGTTAGATAACGCTTTTGATGATAATTTTAGACCTCAAAAATACGTTTCTGACGCCATTAGGATGTATAAGATTCATTAAAGTATTTTGATTACATAGCCTAATTTAAAATAACAATGCATCATATACTAAATGTTAGAACAAAAGTTCAATAAAACCATTTGCAACAATATCTGAGTGATCATAACAGCAAAGTGATGAATCAAATGATTGCGGTATTTTGTTAAGGCGCAATACTTTCAGAAAAGGAAAGTTATCAATCACTGTGCGGAAAAATCAAAAAGTAAAGTAACATTTTGCTCTGCTAAGACACATATGTTAAACATTAGCAACATAAAGAGGTATAATTAATAAAAATGAATGAATATATTAAATATGAGGTATGGGAAAATTATTGGTGTTTTAAGCCAGTAAATTCACTAGAATTTTCACATTTTCTAAAACTGGATTATTCCTCTTGGTCTAAAATTGATGAGATTCAAATTCGAATGGAATCCAATAAAAATAATATTATTCCTGAATCTAAACAAGTTAAAACTCTCGACTTCATCAATGAAAATCAGCCTAAAATAATTAGTTCAATTTTTGACTACTACCAAAAAGTAATTTTACCTGTTTATAAAGTTGCAACGGACATTGAAGATGAAGAAGTCGCAACTAACGAATCTGAGTTGTCACGTGTTCTTGGTATTCGGGGGATAGAAATTCCTGAAATCAACAATTATCAGTCCAATTATTTTCTTATAGAATTTGATTTTGGATATGACCCTGAACATGGCTTAAATATATTATTGGACAATTTAACACCTATAGATTTCTTCGGGGATGGAGAGAAGAATTATGATGTAATTGACTTCTATCAAAATGGCTTAAAAAATAATAATGGAGAACCGATTAAAGTTAACTTATATGAATTAAATGGAGATACGATATTTCAGAAATATTATCAATATGACGAATTGATAAACTTTGACTTAAAAAAAGGAACTTATAGAGCTTTTGTAACGTGGAACGGAATGGAGATTTGCAGAAATTTTCATGTCCCGAAAAATTTGACTCAATTTACTTTAAGAGAAATATTTACTTATTAATATGGACATACAATACTATCAGGGCAATTTCATTTAAAACCCTAAGATTTTTTCTCTGTATTTAGTATTCAACAATGCTTTGAGTCGTTTTTTGTTTTTACTTTTCTTGAAGGTTTGTTCTTGATTTAGAAGAGTTAATA
>NZ_JBFMKP010000033.1:0-62357 GCF_040786235.1 Aquimarina discodermiae | reverse complement strand
AGGATTGCGTGTGCCTTTTTAAAACACATCTTTTAATCCTAAAATTGAAAAAAATCAACAAAAACCATAATGGATGAAAAAGAAAATCGCCTAAAAATAACTTTTTAGACGACCTCTTTGTATTTAATATAAGTGTTTGGTGGTTTTGTTATACCATAACAGCTTCTATATCTGCTGTTTTAACTGTTTTTACAATTCGAGCGGCAATTTTGTATGGGTCACCGTTTGATGCAGGACGACGGTCTTCTAACCAACCTTTCCATCCGTTTTCTACTGTGATAATTGGAATACGTATTGAAGCTCCTCTATCCGAAATTCCGTAAGAGAATTCATGTATAGATTGTGTTTCATGTTCTCCTGTTAATCGTTGATCATTAAATTCTCCATAAACAGCAATATGTTCTTTGGTAACAGGTCTAAAAGCTTCACAGATGGTCTCGTATACTTCTTTAGAACCACAAGTTCTTAATACTTCATTAGAAAAGTTTGCATGCATACCAGAACCATTCCAATCTCCTTTAATAGGTTTAGGGTGGTATTCTATGTAGTATCCATATTGTTCTGTTAGACGATCTAGTAAATATCGAGCAATCCAGATTTCATCACCTGCCTTTTTAGCTCCTTTTGCAAATAATTGAAACTCCCACTGCCCAGAAGCAACCTCTTGATTGATTCCTTCAAAATTGAGACCGGCCGCAATACATAAATCAGCATGTTCTTCAACAAAATCTCTTCCATGCGTGTTTTTACCACCAACAGAGCAGTAGTACATTCCTTGTGGTCCAGGATATCCACCCACAGGAAAACCTAACGGCAGTTGTGTTTTGGTATCCATAATAAAGTATTCTTGTTCAAAACCAAACCAAAAATCTCCATCATCATCAATAGTGGCTCTTGCATTAGATTCGTGAGGTGTTCCGTCAGAGTTTAAAACTTCTGTCATTACCAAATAACCATCTTTTCTAGCTGGATCTGGATAAATAGCTATAGGTTTCAGTAGACAATCAGAAGCGCCTCCTTCTGCTTGTCTGGTAGAACTACCATCAAAAGACCACATAGGGCAATCTTCTAGTTTACCACTAAAGTTTTCTTCAATTTTTGTTTTGCTTCGTAAGTTAGCAGTTGGTTTATAACCATCTAGCCAAATATATTCTAGTTTAGCTTTACTCATAATTAACACTTTATAGATTGGTTCAATACGGGTATAAAATTAAAAAATATATGGTTACACCCCATTTATTAGGGGGTGTTTTTTTAAAATCACGTGTTATTTTTGTAACACCCCTATTTTTTTAGGGGATATATTGCTTAATATTTATATTTAGAAGGTTATTTTTTCTATTTTTGCAATAGAAAATTATAACATCTCTTATAAAAAACGTATTATATTATGTCAACATTTAGATTTCAAGCTTTAAAAGAGGCCTTAGGTCGTGATATTGTGTCTGTTAAGGAAACAGAAAAGCGTTCTGTATTGTTTGGAGAAAATGTCTTTAATCAAGCAACTATGTTGCAGTATTTAACCAAGGATGCATATACTAGCGTTATGGATGCTATCGAAAATGGATCTAAAATCGATCGATCGATTGCAGATCAGATATCATCATCTATGAAAGATTGGGCCTTGTCTAAAGGTGTAACACATTATACACATTGGTTTCAACCTTTGACCGGTGCTACAGCAGAAAAACATGATGCTTTTTTTGAAACGATAGGAAATGGGCAAGCCATAGAAAAGTTTGGTGGAGATCAGTTGGTTCAACAAGAACCCGATGCATCTTCATTTCCAAATGGAGGAATTCGTAATACTTTTGAAGCAAGAGGTTATACAGCATGGGACCCTACTTCTCCCGCTTTTATCTATGGAACTACCTTATGTATACCCACGGTTTTTGTAGCATATACAGGAGAAGCTCTGGATTATAAAACTCCTTTATTACGAGCTTTGCAAGCGGTAGATGCAGCAGCGACGGTGGTGGCAAAGTATTTTGATAAGAATGTAAAAAAGGTGAATGCCTCTCTAGGGTGGGAGCAAGAGTATTTCTTGATTGATAGTGCACTGGCCAATTCGAGACCAGATATTGTGATGACAGGTAGAACATTACTAGGGCATTCGCCAGCAAAAGGACAACAGTTAGACGATCATTATTTTGGAAGTATCCCAACAAGGGCATTAGATTATATGAGAGATCTGGAAACAGAATGTATGTTATTGGGGATACCAGTAAAAACAAGGCATAATGAAGTAGCTCCCAATCAATTTGAATTAGCACCTATCTACGAAGAAACCAATTTGGCAGTGGATCATAATTCGTTACTTATGGATGTGATGGAGAAAGTAGGGGCTCGTCATAAATTTAAAGTCCTGCTGCATGAAAAACCATTTGCAGGAGTTAATGGTTCTGGAAAACATAACAATTGGTCATTGGGTACGAATACAGGAGTTAATTTGTTAAGCCCGGGAAAAACACCAATGAGTAACCTTCAGTTTTTAACGTTTTTTGTAAATACTATAAAGGCAATTAATGAATATGAAGAGTTGATGAGAGCAGGTATTGCTTCTGCCAGTAATGACCATCGCCTGGGAGCTAACGAAGCTCCACCAGCGATCATGTCGGTATTTATAGGAGAGCAATTAACAGCGGTGCTTAAAGAATTAGAAGGTGTGACCGATGGTAAACTATCTCCACAAGAAAAAACAGATCTTAAGCTTAATGTGGTAGGTAAAATACCAGAAATATTATTGGATAATACAGATAGAAATAGAACATCTCCTTTTGCATTTACAGGTAATAAATTTGAGTTTAGAGCTGTGGGGTCCAAAGCCAATTGTGCAAATCCGATGACGATTTTAAATACAATAGTTGCAAAACAACTAGAAGATTTTAAAAAGGCAGTAGATCATTTGATAGATACTAAAGAATTAAAAAAAGATGAAGCAATTTTTAATGTATTGAGAGAGTACATAAAGGATTCAAAAAATATTCTGTTCGAAGGAAACGGTTACGGTAAAGAATGGGAGAAAGAAGCAAAACAGAGAGGATTGAGTAATAATAAAACTACTCCAGAAGCTCTAAAAGCCAAAGTATCTAAAAAAACGCTGGAACTTTTTGAAGAAATGGGAGTAATGAACAAAATTGAATCAGAGGCCAGGTATGAAATAGAAGTAGAAGAGTATGTAATGCGCATACAGATAGAAGGTAGAGTGTTAGGAGATGTGGCGAGGAATCATGTAATTCCTACTGCTATTCGATATCAGAATATGCTTATAAGTAATGTATCGGGCTTAAAAGAACTTTATGGAAAAGATTTTAAGAACTTAGCCGCAGAGCAGATGCTAATTATTGAAGAAATATCAGAGCATATCGGTAAGATCAATACAAAAGTAAATGAAATGACCGAGGCGCGTAAAAAAGCGAATAAGCTTACAGATTTAGAAAAGAAAGCATCAAGTTATTGTAATAAAGTAAAACCTCTGTTCGATGAGATTCGCTATAGTTGTGATAAGCTAGAATTATTAATAGATGATGAATTATGGCCATTAACAAAATATAGAGAATTGCTCTTCACTAGATAAGTAAGAATAAACTTACGGTAGTTTTTTGAAACAATTATTTGGTAAAATTTTAACAGATTGGAACCCCTTTAAAACCATAGGAAAATATTTTTTCTATGGTTTTTCCGTATGTGTTTCATCGAATAGTTCTGAGGCCAGTAAAAATCGCTTGTATATTTCCTTAAATTTATAAGGTCAGAAGTGTAATTACTTTTTGATCATACTAATAAAATCTGGAATTTGTTAGCTATGATAAACCCCCCGCATTCCAAAATATATCTTTACGAATAGATGAATGGATACTAAAAACTTCTGATTCTTTTGCTCTGAATTATAATTAATAAAGAAGGAAACTTATTAATCACTTTTAATATATATTACACATGAAAAAAGTAGTTTTTAGCCTAGCAGCTTTGTTAAGCGTTACGGCAGTTTTTGCACAATCAAATAGTAGTGATGTGAATCAAAAAGGAGAAGATAATGAAGTTATTGTTACTCAAATAGGGCAATTAAATTCTTCTATGACCATACAGGATGGAATGGCAAATAAAGCAGAGACCATACAAGGTAGCTCTTCGTTTGATTCTAGTAATGGTACAGTAAAACAATCACAAACAGGTAATAAGAACACAGCATTTGCCCAGCATGAAGAAATGAGTAACGAAATTTATCAAAACCAAATAGGGGACGGTAACTCTCTTAAGGCTACCCAAAATTTAGAATATTCTGGAGGAATAAATGCTGCAAATCAATCTCAAGAAGGAGATAGAAATACAGGAGAACTATCTCAGGAAGGTATAGCTAATATTGCTTCTCAGATTCAAATAGGAAATGGCAATACAGCTACCGCTTCGCAATTAGGGATTACAAATGGTAGTGAACAGCAACAACAGGGAGATGCTAACATGGTCTCTCTAGAGCAAGTTGGTAATAATAATATTGCGATTCAACAACAAATAGGTGACGCAAATATGGCAATGGCAGGACAGTCGGGAGATAACAATTCTTTAAGTCAGATTCAGCAAGGAGGAGGAAACTCGGCTACTTCTATTCAAGGAAGCGAGTTGTATAATTCTCGAGGAGGAAGTGTGACACAGTTGCAACAAGGAGATGAAAATACCGCTTTCGCAAATCACGAAGAGAATAATAATGTTATCAATCAAGAGCAAAGTGGAGAAGGTAATACAGCAAGAGCGACTCAAAACTTAGGGGCTTTTGGAGGCGACAATGTTGCAATTCAACAACAGGTAGGTAATGCAAATAATGCAGAAGTATCTCAGGATGGAAGTAACAATGCTTCAGATCAATCGCAGAGTGGAGATGAAAACAATGCAACCGGTACACAGTCGGGAGACAATAATGCATTGACTCAAGTACAAAGAGGAGCAAACAATAATGCAGTAGCGCAACAAGGAGGGCTTTTCTTTGCTTCTACAGGAGGTGTAATTGATCAGGTACAAACAGGTAACGATAACGACGCTTTTGCAAGGCATGAAGAAACAAGTAATGTTATATCTCAAACTCAGGAAGGAAATAAAAATAAAGCATCTGCAGTGCAAAATGTATTAACCTTTGGAGGAGAAAATACTACCACACAACTACAGATAGGAGATGGTAATAGTGCAGAGGCTACCCAAGAAGGAGATACCGGTATTGCTGGAGAAGGAAATAGTATCCTTCAAAATCAAACAGGTAACCTTAATGAGGTTATGTCTTTTCAGAATGGAGCAGCTAACCTAAGTGAAGTATACCAAATAGGAGATATGAATGTATCAACAAATACTCAGTTTGGTGAGAATAATAGCATTTTGGTCAATCAGACTGGTACGATGCATTCTAGTATTTTACTACAAAACGGAACCAATAATGCAGCAGTAATTAACCAGAGTAATTCTGGAGGAGGATCTAAGTAGTGAATTATTTCATTAAAACATAATAAGAAAGAGTTATACATGCCATGCTTATTGGTTTGTATAACTCTTTTGTAATTGTAGATAAAACCTTTATAGAATGTATAAAACAATCAATTTACGGTTAGGACTTTTTATAATCATGTCTTTTTTGTGGTATGGCACTTATGCCCAAACAACAAAGAGTGAAAATGATTTGATCTCTGATAAAGAGAAGTTCATGACACTATCTCAAAGTACCTCTCTGTTCGAATCGGCTCAACTTATAAATCAACAGACTACCTCTTCGATTGGTAATATGGTGTATATACAGCAAATAGGAACGGGTAATTTAGTTACTTCAAATAGTACATCAGAATTTTCAAACATAAACATTGTTCAGAATGGTGATTACAATAAAGTTGAGATAGATGAGCATGCAAAAGAAGTTGAAAAAACAATCCTACAAACAGGTACTAATAATTCTGTTACTGATTTTTCTTTTAATGCTGATATTTCAACAAAGTTAGAGTTAACCCAAGAAGGAAATAATCTCATTTTTGAAAAATTTGGAAGTAATGAATTGTCAAAAAACTTAAAATTTAAAATGTCTGGTGAGTCCAGAACAATCATAATCAGAAGTTTTTAATCAAAAAAGTATGCAGATGAAAGCTGTTGTATGGATACATATTTTTATGATATGTCAGTTTTCTATGGCACAATATACCAATACAGAGGTTGTAGCCAAAATAAAGACAAATACTATCGATGACTCAGTCATAATTGTAGGAACCGCAGTCAATACAACCGAAGTATACAAGAGTTTGACCTATGTCTTGTCTGTTTTTAA
Organism: Aquimarina discodermiae; assembly: GCF_040786235.1. Classification (NCBI taxonomy): domain Bacteria; kingdom Pseudomonadati; phylum Bacteroidota; class Flavobacteriia; order Flavobacteriales; family Flavobacteriaceae; genus Aquimarina; species Aquimarina discodermiae. Next base: position 56,062 of record NZ_JBFMKP010000033.1, on the reverse strand, counting down.
AACAGACAATAATGCCAATGTAACAAAAAATACTCAGGAAGGGAGATTTACATTAGAGTCAAATGAAAATAAAGAATTGGTAAATACAGCTATCACAATCGATGAAGATTCTAAAATAGTGTTGTTATTATTGATATATGAAGAAGATAAAATTATAGCGAAGGATAGGATTGCATTCAACGAAAAAAAAAATGAAGAGATAAAAGAACAAGAGGAAACATCAAATGATGGAGTAGCGTTAAAAGGAATAGTACTTGACGAAACCAAAACCAAACCAGGAAGGGATTTTTATGATTATTTCTATAATACTTATATACTAAATCAAATAAATGGAAATAAAGTAGTAGGAGTTTATGAAAAACTAAGTTTTGGTAGAAGCACGATCATCCAAATAAAAATAGAAGATGTAGTTGTTCATGAATTTTTAGGGAAACCTGACCAAGAATACTTAGATAATATGTCAAAGATTTCGATTAGAAAGGTCTATAAATATTTTAAAGATTTAAAAAAACAGAAACATGCTATTTTTCAATACTAAAAAGACATGATCGGTGTATGAAAAATAAGATCATTTCTGTATGTGGAAATGTTAGATTAAAAAACACATAGTAATGAAACGAGCCAAATAAACAAGTATACATTACAAAGTATACTGGGCGAGTTTTATGAGAAGTTTAAAACAATAGAATAAACACATGAGATTACTAATAATTACCCTTTTTTTGGTAGTAGCTTTACCAAAAAATTCTGTTGGACAGGATTTGGTGTATACACCTAAAAATCCTGCTTTTGGAGGGGATACATTTAATTATCAATGGCTTTTAAGCGCTGCAGAAGCGCAAAATAAACTTACAGATGATAAAGATGCTTCTAGAGATCAAAGATCGGATGTAGAGAGATTCACAGAAAACCTTAACAATCAGTTACTCAATAGGATTTCCAGAACCTTATTTAATGAACAGTTTGGAGAAAATGGTCTAACAGAAGGGACATTTAATTTTGGTACACTATTCGTAGAAATTTTCCCATCAGGAGAAGGACTGGTTATTAATATTTTGGATACCAGCACAGGAGATCAATCTCAAGTAATAATTCCTAATTAATTTTTAATGCATAAGAAGTTTAACGTTATCACATTGATTATTGGTACCCTATTGTTAACGAGTTGTGGAGCATATTTTAACCAGCCCATAACTATAGAAAAGGCGAGATTAGGGGAAGGGTCAGAGGTAACCAGAATATTAGAAGAATTAGTGCCTCCAGTAGAACCCGTGGTTGTGGGAGTGTATAAATTTAGAGATCAAACCGGGCAGTACAAACCTACAGAAACAGGAAATACATTTAGTACAGCGGTTACACAAGGAGCAACAACAATCTTGATAAAAGCGCTCGAAGACTCCAAATGGTTTGTACCTATAGAAAGAGAAAACCTGAGCAACTTACTAAACGAACGTAATATCATACGATCTACCCGAAAAGAATATCGAAAAAATAAAAACCCTAATGAACCCCAGTTACCTCCTTTGTTGTATGCTGGTATTATTCTGGAAGGTGGTATTGTATCTTATGATTCTAATATTATAACGGGTGGTTTAGGAGCAAGATATTTTGGAGTAGGAGGTTCTACTCAATACAGACAAGATAGGATTACGGTATATTTAAGAGCAGTATCTACATCTAGTGGTAAAATTTTAAAGACAGTCTATGTTTCCAAAACCATTTTGTCGCAGGCATTAGATGCTAGTTTTTTTAGGTATGTTAAGTTTAAAAGATTATTAGAGGCCGAAACCGGGTTTACAAAAAATGAACCTGCACAACTGGCAGTTGCAGAAGCAATAGAAAAAGCTGTTTCCTCTTTAATTATAGAAGGAATAGAGGATAAACTCTGGTCTGCAAAAGGAGAAGAGAAAACGGTTAATGATATGATCATTTCCTATAACAAAGAAAAAAGTGAAGCACAAAATACTGCTCTATATAATCGATATTTTAAAGAACGAAGAACAAAGACTTCTGTTTTTGTAAAAGGAGGAACCTCTTTGATAAGTGGAGATCTTAAAAGTCCAGAACTAAGTTATGATGCAAAAATAGGATCGAGATGGTATTTTAACCCATATTTTAATTTTAACGGAAGCTTTAATAAGTTTAAATTAATCAATCAAAAATCATTTTCAAGAGGGTTTAATGCTATAGAGTTGAATGCCGAAATAACTGTATTACCCTTCGAAAAATTATCTCCTTTCTTTTTTGCAGGAGCCGGGATGGTTAATGATGATGATTTTGAAAAGAACTTGTTTAAGTTTCAATATGGGGGAGGAATAGAGTATATGATTTCAGATAAGATAGGCGCCTCATTGGGAGCTACTCATAATTTAATGCTTAACGATGAATTGGATGGTATCGTGCAAGGTAAAAGAGATGATCAGTATTTTAATTTTAATTTAGGTATTAACTGGTATTTTGGTACCCCGGTTAAAAGAAAAAAAATAAAGTAAAACATGAGAAATTATATTATAAAAATAATAGGTGTTTTTACAGTCTTTATTATGGTTTCCTGCAGTGAAGATACCATTGATTTAGAAGGGTTGGGATCTATAACAGGAAGAGTAGTAAATGAAGGAACTAATGAACCCATAGAAAATGTGAAAATAGAAACAAATCCGGGGACAAGTACTGTATTTACCGATAAGAATGGGGATTATAAAATTAAAGGAGTACCAGCAGGAAAATATTCACTTTCTGCTCAAAAAGAAGGGCTTTTGGCAGCTTTTGAAGGAATTACAGTAATTACAGATAACGAATTAGAAATAGTGTTTGAGATGAAGGTAGAAACGGCTAATAACCGTCCTCCATCTGCCGCTACCTTAAGTAAGCCTCTGGATAACGAATTGGATCAACCCGTAAGTGTTAAGTTGGTTTGGAGTGCTAGTGATCCCGATAAAGATGATTTAACGTATGTAATAAACTTAAGAAATGATAAAAACACCAGTGTAGAAGTGTTTGAAAACATAACAGATACTACCTATACAGTTACCGATTTGTCGTATGCAACAAGATATTTCTGGCAGGTGACTGCTAGTGATGGAATTAATCCTCCAGTAAATAGCGCAACATTTACTTTTGAAACGATTGATGTACCAAATAATAGGGTTGTTTTTACTAGAATTGTCAATGGCAATAGTGTGATTTACTCTGCAAATGAAAGTGGTGGTACAGAAATAGAATTGACTTCTAGCTCTAAAAATAGTTTTAGACCAAGAAGAAACGTGGCTACTGGTAAAATAGCATTTTTGCAATCTGTAGGCTCACAAACACATTTGTTTATAATGGATGAAGATGGAACGAATGTAAAACAGGTAACTTCCTCTATAGGGGTTTCGGGTTTTTCTCTAGAGGAAATAGATTTTTCATGGAGTCAATATGGAGCAAAGTTACTATTCCCAAATCAAAATAAATTATATAGTATTAATACTGATGGAAGCGGGCTAACCCTTGTTTATCAAACTACCGGAGATTTGATTACAGAAGTAGATAAAAATGATACAGCAGGTTTAATTGCTATAAAAACAAATGATCTGGATGGATATTCGGTTCAGATTTTTACAATTAATGATGCAGGAGTTGTACAGGATATAGTGCTTACAGGAGAAAATGGTGCTGCCGGAAGCATTCATTTATCAGCTGCCGGAGATAAACTGTTGTATGGTAGAGATATCTCTGGATCAGAAGATCCAACCACCTATAGGCAATTAGATACACATGTTTTTGTTTATGAATTTGCAGGAGGAACAAGTACAGATATCTCTACAGATAAACCAGCTGGTACTAATGATTTGGATGCTCGATTCGCTCCGAATGAAGCAAGTGCAATTCTGGTAAATACTTCTAATGATGGGGTGTCTGTAAGAAATATTCAAACCGTTACTATTTCCAATACAGATACAAGAAATACAATCATAGAAAATGGAGAAATGCCAGATTGGAAGTAAATAAGTAAACGAAGATACTTAATATATAAAAAGACCTATAGTCCTTGGCTATAGGTCTTTTAGTGTAGTTTCTAGTTATAGGTTTCTTACGAAACAAATAATGCATACCAATTGTTGTTTTATGGTAAACTCTAGCGACAAATGGTATTGTTTAGATAAGTACTATTAACTAGTAGATAATGTGTGTTGTTCCTCTTGTGATTTTGCTTTTACAAAATCATCTACTTCGTCGTGTTTAATTTCTTTTACTTCGATAGGAAAATCTCCGTTTGAACCTGAAATTATAATGGTTGATCTAAACTCCCCAGGAAAAGTTCCTTTTACCACATACGGAGTAGTTCCTTTTCCTAATGGTCCTGTCCAACCCATTACGTCAATCTTTAACCCACCAACAAAATGAGGGTCACGAATTAGATTAAAGCCATAAGAATAATTAGGTGCATCTCCTTCAGCTTTAACGATAAAAACTCCCGGAGTTCCCAGGCCGGTCCATAAATACTCTACTGTTGTTTTTTTTGGGTTAACAGGTTCTTTTGAATAAAATCCCATAATACTATTTAATTTTGTAATTAATCCCTACTCTTATTTTTTAGGATAGACTTTTCGGGTTCCGCCTATGTCATCACAAAAGATAGTATCTTGTAGCTACACAATTCAATTATCTCAATCATACCAAGTTTAATTATGAAATGTCGTAAAGAACAGAAAATGAACAAGTTTGAATACGCTATTTCATTGTTAATTTGGTATTAGATGCTGTTCTAATTTCCTGATTAATTTTCAAAAAAAATATTTCACCATATTTCACTGTTTGTCAATATATTCATTATGAAGGGTTAAGCACTTTCTTTGCTAGGTTTTAGTAGTACAAAAAGATCAAAATATCTAGCGCAATATGATTTTAAAGTTGAGTTTGTTTTTTTACATAGAACTTTCATTCTTTGTAATTCGTAATTCGTCATTAATTCAATTATCTTTGCGCTCTAATTTTCAATATAATGAGTCAAGAAGTAAGTAAGCGTTATGCTCAGCGTGGTGTATCAGCATCCAAAGAGGATGTACACAGTGCTATCAAGAATATAGATAAAGGGCTTTTTCCAAAAGCGTTTTGCAAGATTGTTCCGGATTATCTAACAGGAGATAAAGAGCATTGTTTAATTATGCATGCTGATGGAGCAGGAACCAAATCATCATTGGCATATATGTATTGGAAAGAAACAGGAGATCTTTCTGTTTGGAAAGGAATAGCGCAAGACGCATTGATTATGAATATCGATGATTTGTTGTGTGTAGGAGCCACAGATAATATTATGTTGTCTTCTACCATCGGAAGAAATAAAAACTTGATTCCGGGCGAAGTAATATCTGCTATTATAAATGGTACAGAGGAGCTATTAGAAGAACTTAAAAGCTTTGGAGTAGAAATCCATTCTACAGGAGGTGAGACGGCAGATGTGGGAGATTTGGTGCGTACAATCATTGTTGACTCTACAGTAACTGCTCGTATGAAAAGAGAAGATGTTATCGATAATGCTAATATAAAAGAAGGAGATGTTATTGTTGGATTGGCATCTTTTGGGCAGGCAACTTATGAAAAAGAATATAATGGCGGGATGGGGAGTAATGGATTAACCTCTGCGCGTCATGATGTGTTTAGTAAAGTACTTGCCAAAAAATACCCAGAGAGTTTTGATCCATCAGTACCCTCTGATCTGGTATATTCTGGTAAAACGAATTTGACAGATGAGGTAAAAGATGCTCCAATAGATGCAGGTAAATTGGTATTGTCTCCTACCAGAACGTATGCACCTGTAATAAAGAAAATCTTATCAAAATATAATAGTCAGGATATACACGGAATGGTACATTGTAGCGGTGGAGCGCAAACCAAAATACTTCATTTTATAGACAATCTACATATTGTAAAAGATAACTTATTTGAAGTACCACCTTTATTTAAGCTGATCCAAGAAAACTCTGGAACAGATTGGAAAGAGATGTATCAGGTATTTAATATGGGACATCGTATGGAGTTGTATGTTAGTCAGGAAATAGCAGAAGATATTATTGCAATCTCTAAAAGCTTTAATATCGATGCACAAATAGTAGGTAGGGTAGAAGCTTCAGAAGAGAAGAAATTGACCATTACTAGTGAATTTGGTACTTATATATACTAGTTGATAATAATCATAAATATTCCCAAAAGTTAAATAATATTTAACTTAATAATCAAATGAAAACATTAAATTATTCATTGATATTAATTTTTGTTTTTTTAGCAAACTTCTGCTTAAATGCTCAAACTCTAATTATAGATGATTTATCAAACTTAAAAAAAGGTATTTATAAAAACTATGAAGAGTTTAAATATAATAAACCTTCACTTAAGTTAGACTATGAAATTTTAGCGAAAAATAAAAAATATGGTCCCATAAACAATAGAGAAATAGTAACTTTTTATCGATTGGATGTTACTAAAGAACAATCAAAATCAATTGGCCCTATATACGGATTTTGTGATGGAGAACATATTTATATAAAAGGGTATTATAGAGTCCAATTAAAACCAAAAACGAATTTTTCTCAATTGGATTTTGTGGGTGAATATTGTCTTTATGAAGGTGTTGGGTCAAGTAGCATAAATACTGGAAATGGTAATATAGCGATGTCAAATCGGATATATATGGTACTAAACTTAAATAATAGACAAGTATCAGTTCTCTCAAAAAGAGTCTTGAAAAAAATAATTTCGGATGACCCAGAATTATTGATGGAATTTAAAAAGAGAAAAAAGAAACACAAAATTTTAAAAGAATATTTTCTAAAATACTTTGATCGAAAAGAAAAAAACAAACTATTACCAACACAAAAGTAAAAAACATTAAAACGCTTTTTTACTTGAAACGTTATACACATAAACAGAAAAGATTAAATGGATGTAAATACACAAATGGCTGTCCTCATCGATGGAGATAATATACCTTCTGCTCATGTAAAAGAAATGATGGAGGAAATTGCCAAATACGGCAATCCCACTATCAAAAGAATTTACGGAGATTGGACTAGGCCAGGTCTGACCAAATGGAAGAATCTTTTACTGGAAAATGCAATTACTCCAATCCAACAATATGGATATACAACAGGAAAGAATGCTACCGATTCTGCAATGATAATTGATGCTATGGACATTCTCTATAGTGGGAAAGTCGATGGGTTTTGCCTTGTTTCTAGCGACAGTGATTTTACTCGTTTGGCAACACGACTTAGAGAAGCAGGAATGCAAGTAATAGGGATTGGAGAGAAAAAGACACCCAACCCCTTTATTGTAGCGTGTGACAAATTCATCTATATAGAAATATTAAAGCAGCAATCAGAGGATAAAAATGAATCCAAGGAAGAGAGCAAAGCTGTAATTGATAAAATAACTAAAAAGGAGATAAACCTTATATCTTCAACTATCAAGGATTTATCTGATGAAGACGGATGGGCTTTTCTAGGAGACGTTGGGAGTTTACTTCAGAAAAAGCGTCCTAATTTTGATTCAAGAAACTACGGGTTTGAAAAACTCACACCACTTATTAAATCGATTGATAAATTCGAAGTTGAACAACGCGAAAATCAAAAAAGACGACACAAATTAATATTCGTTAGAATTAAAGAAAAGCATATACCAAAGACTAAAAAATCATAACTACCCTGCAAGATAGCAACGCTTTTTAGCCAAATGTTATAAAAATATATGAGTATCTATTTTGTGTACTAATGATGTTTTTAATGTAATTCTGAATTTATTTCAGAATCTCATCATGTTGATAAGTAAGTTTTTATGACAAGATCTTGAAATAAGTTCAGGTCGACAATGATGAATTATTATTCATTCCAGACATTCAATTAAAAGTATAATAGAAACGTTAAAAGTTACCTATTCGGCAACTTTTTTTGTTAAACTTGTATCGTATAATGTCTAAAACTGGAGGTTTTATACCTGTTCTTAAATGATTTTACTGTTAACTGAATCAAAAAGAAACAATTTTAGTAGGGAGTATCATTTGAGAAATGGTATTATAATCAAAATAGACATTTTTAATCGCTATAGATGACTCCTAGTTCTTATTAGATAAGAATATAGTCAACTACCTCGGAGCAAACTTGAGGTATCCAGCAGAAAAATAGTTTTTACATTTCGAGGCAAGCCTCAGAGAATTAACTCACAATTTGAATTAAAGTACCAATGAAAATTCGAATAGAAACTGAAAGGTTTATTATAAGGAATATAGAAGAAGATGATGTAAATGGTATGTTTGAACTTGATTCTGATCCAGAAGTGCATAAATATATAGGAAATGAACCTGTTAAAACAAAGGAAGAAGCTAGGCAAGTCATAAATTTTATTAGGGAACAATATATCGATAACGAAATGGGGCGTTTGGCAATTGTTGATAAGATTACAAATGATTTTATTGGTTGGACAGGGTTGAAATATGAACAGAGTGTACGAAAAAACCTAAGTTATTATGATTTAGGGTATAGAATAAGAAAAAAATACTGGGGGAAAGGAATTGCCACCGAGACCGCTAGGGAATCACTAAAATATGGATTTAATACATTGAATCTAAAGGAAATTAATGGTGCGGCAGATGTTAATAATATAGCATCAAATAAAATACTTAAAAAGGGGGGATTAAAATTTATTGAGACTTTTGATTTTGAAGGGGTTACTCATAATTGGTATGGTGCCAAAAAAACAGAATGGATAGCAAAAAATTGTAAAAAGTGATACGTTATGATAGATATTTCAAAAATAGAACCCCGAGAAATAATAAAAGGGTATAAAGCAAGATTTGTACATACAGAAAATACTACCCTTGCTTTCTGGGAAGTAGAAAAGGGAGCAGCAATACCTATACACTCTCATATGCATGAACAAACCATGCAGGTGATAGAAGGTAAATTTGAGTTTACTGTTGATGGTAACACCAAGGTGTATGAACCAGGGAGCATGGCTGTTATTCCATCTAATGTTCCTCACGGGGGTGTTGCACTTACAGATTGTAAACTATTTGATGTTTTTAGTCCTGTTCGTGAAGATTATAAAATATAGATGCCACTTTTTGTTTTGAGAGATAGTATTTTTAGAAAGAAAGATTGTGAATGTACTAGTTTTGTAGAAACTTTTGTTTTGTATAAATTTCTATAGCAAGATCGTCTGATTCTTTTTCCCTTTTGCTTATTTCTTTGTTGGTCTTGTCTAAGACATATTCCATTCGTTTGATTAATTTTTCAAGCTTTTCTTCTTTATTTCTTATAGAATTATATTGCTTTAAGTACTTTATGTTATTCTTGTAGTTAAAAAAATCTTTAGATACCGTTTTAAGTTTCTTTTCTAATACTGTTTTTTCTTTGTTCAGTTTCAAATTCTTAAAACAAACTAATATCAGGATAATCGTAAGTAGGAGAGTTAAAAAGGGCATGTTGTGTGTTTAATTTATATATTGATTAATGTTCTTTACATAATTTAACCCTGTTTTTTATACATAAAGCGGGTTAAATCTCATAGGCATAAATGATATCATTGCATAAAAGATGTAATTAAGTTTTTAAAACCTCTTATCCAGATACTCTAGAATATCTTGTATGTAACTATGTTAGTTTTATATATGACGAAAAAGTATAGAAAAACCCCTATTTTTATATGGTTTATTTGTAAGAAATAAGGCAAAAATTGAATTATATTTTTGAAATGAGTAGTATTAATTTTTTTAATCCACAATTCTTGTTTTACAGATATAGCTAAATTAATATAAAGTGGCATAAAAGATTTATAAAGGAAAAAGTTGAAAATTTATGGCACGACATAGCGAAAGCAATGTGCGAGATAGAGCAGTGAGAAAGGTCATAGCTGGGCTAAGACGAGTGTTTTTAACGCAGAAATTCGATTTTTTACTAGAAAGATTAATGTCAATTTATGTTGATTTAGCTATATATACGTAAATTGGTCATAAATTCTTAGAAACGAATCTATGTCCGATATCACAAGATTTTATAGCCTGGCACATATGTGCATTGCACTTATAGGGGGTATTGTGTTATTGGCCATATGGTATAATATTAGAAAACGTTTTAGTCAGTTTCTAGAAGAAGATGATGCACAAAAAAGGAAAGATAAAGGGCTGCTGTATTTAAGCATGGCACTTTTTGTTTGGGTATTTTCGGGAGGATGGATCTATATAGGACATCTTTTTTCTTTTACAGAGACCATCCTATATGATATTGGTTACAGATTGTTTTCAGTAGTAAATACATTGGTATTGATCATGGCGCTTTTTTATTTTGAATTTGCACCACAATTTTTGTCAAAAAATAAAAAAAATACACTTTTACTTATTGGCATAGCTTTGTTAGTATCTGGAGTGACTTTTATACTTGCTCAGAGTTTTAAGGATAATCCGGTGATTAATGGAATTCGAATTAGCGGAGTGCCAGATTTTCTATTTTCCTGCATCCTTACCTGGTTGTTTATGGTATCCTTTTATCGAACATTTATGAATCGTGGATTACAACCAGTGGCCATCATTTCTGTTTTGACATTTTTGCTGATGCTCATATCACAAATGCCCGATGTTTTTGTGGTAATGAGTAATGAATTGTATGAAAATTTGATAAAGATTGTGGCCAAAACCTCTTTTATATCCATCTTTTTGGTGCTTGCTACAAGTTGGGTAATTCAATTGGCATTAACACCAAAACCTAGTGAAATGACCATCAAATTTATGGATTGGTCTTTGGTTAAAATTACGATACCGTCTAAGTCAATTTATGATAAAACCATAGATTTTGGCTCTAAAACTACACAGTACAAGAACCTTTTAAGATTTGCTGTAAAAAGAAAATATAAAGAAGGAAAAGAACAATATCTTATGGTAAACTCTGGAGGCGAGATTAAAAGTCAAACCTATTTGAGTCGTATCATCGAAAATATAAATGATATCCTCGAACCCGAGGTCGAATCAAAATTAGAGAGAAAGGACTTGTTTATGTTTATGGGGCAAGGAAGATATCGACTAAGAGTAATTCCAGAAAATATAAAAATAGATAACACCTTACTACAAGAGTCTGGCTTGAATGAATAGTTTTATTAATTATTTAAGAATGGTAATTGTCACTTTTATTTAGTAATTAGTATAAGATTACAAAACCTCAAAGGTTTGGAAAACCTTTGGGGTTTAAATGTTGTTAGGTTTTTTAAGACTTTAACATTACATCATCTTCTTGTACACTTATATTTTGAGACATCAAATATTGATCAGGAATGTAATGCCTCATTTTGAGAGACGTTTTTCTGAGGCAGGAAAATTGTGCCTCAAAACGCAGGACGTTTTTCCCCTATGGGAAAGTCATGTTTCAAAACGCAGGGCAAAATTCCTAACTATAGAATAATTCTAAATAATTTAGGTTGATAAGGTTTAGTATGTTGATATTTAGTTGTATATGTGATTTGTGATTATTTGTAATCACTTGTATTGCAGCAACAAATTACTATTAATTGCTATTTTTTAGTACATCATTTTTAAAAATTAGAAAACTATGTCTGTTTTGTGTTTTATAATTTAAACACAGCATATGAATTCTGATCAAATTACTATTGATAATCGCGGAGTACTAGGGCACCCAAAGGGATTGGCTTACTTGTTTTTTGCCGAATTATGGGAACGTTTTTCATTTTATGGGATGAAAGCACTTTTGGTATTGTATATGACCAAGCACTTACTATATTCTGATAAAGCATCTTTTGGTATTATGGCGGCCTATATGTCATTGGTGTATGTCACACCTCTGATTGGAGGTATCATTGCCGATAAATATATGGGCTATAGAAAATCAATTGTGATGGGGGGTATTTTAATGGCTGCAGGTCATTTTTTTTTAACCATAGAAACTCCTTTGTTTTTTTATGGTTCATTGGCGCTTATAATAGTTGGTAATGGTTTTTTTAAACCCAATATCTCGACTTTATTGGGTTCATTATATGAAAAGGCAGATAAAAGAAGAGATGCTGGGTTTACCATTTTCTATTTAGGAATTAATGTAGGTGCTGCTTCAGCTCCTTTGATCTGTGCATGGTTTGCAGAAGTGTATGGGTGGCACTATGGGTTTTTGTTAGCAGGGATAGGAATGTTAATTGGATTAGTAGTATTTAAAAGAGGAGAACAAAATAATGTCTTTAGAAATAAAGGATTAGTACCAAATGATGATAATTACAAGAAAAAAATTAGAGGGCTTAACAAAGGTGGTCAAATATGGTGTATGGCTATTTTGTCTGTGCCTGTGTTCGCTTTGATCGTTAAGTTTAACGAGTTTGAACACTATTTGGTGTGGATTGCAACTTTATTCTTAGGAACATACATTATGTATATACTAAAGAATGTATCAATCAAAGAACGTAAGCGGTTAGTTGTCGCCATGTATTTTACCGCCTTGTATGCCCTTTTTTCTGCTGTTTTTGAGCAAGCAGGAAGCTCTCTAACACTTTTTGCCGACAGAAGTGTAAATCTGATAGGAATCAATGCTGCACAGACCAATAGTATCAATGCGGCGTGGATTGTAATACTGGCAATCCCTTTTGCAATGCTATGGACCTTCTTAGCCAGACGTGGAGCAAATCCAAGTTCTCCCTTCAAAATGGGAGTTGGGATGTTACTTCTAGGTGCTGGGTTTGTAATTTTTGGAGCAGCTGCGCAAGAGGTAGATCAGTTTGCCAAAACACCGATGTTTTACTTAATATTGGGATATTTTGTACTTACAGTGGGTGAATTGTTCTTATCTCCTATCGGGCTTTCTAAAATAACAGAATTGTCCCCTATAAAATATATTACGTTTATTATGGGAGTATGGCTTTCGGCAAATTTTTATGGTCATTTTTTTGCAGGAAAAATTGCACAGCTAACCACGGTAACAGAAGGTGAAGCACCTATTTTTTCTGAAGGAGTTTTTGGAACCATCACAGAAACAATAACGGGCTTATCTGCCGATACTCTAGCAGGAGCCATAGAACCTATGCAACAATTATATTCTTATGTGTCTGTATATGCGGTTTTTGGTGTAATCACTATGGCAATTGGTATGTTGGCAATTTTTATTTCTCCTGTAATTAAAAGGTTAATGTCTGGGATATCTTAATTGTAGTTGCAGATATTTTTGTGTGAAAAAGAATCACTCGTTTTAAACGAATGATTCTTTTTTTATTAGAAAAAAACACAAAAGTTGGAGTGAATTTTTTCAATCTATTCTTACGTCAGAAATATTTATGTTTTTGGTAAGTAAAGAATTATAGATCAGAAATGTTTTAAAGATTGATATCCTTGTGAAAACAACAAAAGTATTTTATAAAATCCTTAGAAAAAATGGGAGAATATGAAATAGGTTTGCGTACACACATAGGAGACTGTAAAGAATATACATTTAAAAAAATAGTCATAAGAGATCATTCTTTTAATGAAAATGAACAATTTTCAGAAGAAGTTAAGGAATACTTGTTGTAACCTAATCCAACCTCTGGAAACTTTACAATAAGCCTTGTGTTTTATGTGGCAATGCCAATAAATATAAAACTATTTAGTGTTACTAATAATAAAGTTCTAAAAAGATTTCAAGGAACAGGAAACTCAGAATACTTCATTCCTTTTAACCTACAAGGAGAATTACCATTTAGAATCTATTCTTTGATGCTGGAAATACCAGGCAAAAGTTATGTGCGAAAAATTATAATTGAATAGAAAAATAATATTCTTTAGAGAGCTATTTAGTTTTACAATATGTGTTTTGGACAAAAAAGCTTACTTTTGTAAATTTTACAGACTGTAAGGATACATTATGATTGATAAATTAAATATTGTTAAGCAACGATTTGATGAGGTGAGTGATTTGATCATTCAGCCCGATATCATTGCTGATCAAAAAAGGTACATAAAACTTAATAAAGAGTATAAAGATCTTAAAGCGATTATGGATGAGCGAGATCGTTATATCGAGCTTACAGACAATCTTAAGGAAGCCGAAGAAATAATAGCAGATGGTAGCGATGCAGAAATGGTCGATATGGCAAAAATGCAATTAGAAGAGGCCAAAGAAGAGCTACCTGAACTAGAAGAGAAAATACGATTTATGTTGGTTCCTAAAGATCCCGAAGATGCTAAAAATTGTGTCGTAGAGATTCGTGCAGGAACAGGAGGGGATGAAGCGAGTATTTTTGCGGGAGATCTGTTTAGAATGTATACCAAATATTGCGAAGGAAAAGGTTGGTCTACAAGTGTTGTAGATCTTAATGAAGGTACAAGCGGTGGGTATAAAGAAATCATTTTTGAAGTAAATGGAGAAGATGCCTATGGTACCATGAAATTTGAGGCAGGTGTACATCGTGTACAACGTGTCCCTCAAACAGAAACTCAGGGACGTGTTCATACCAGTGCAGCAACCGTAATGGTGCTTCCTGAAGCAGAAGAATTTGATGTAGAGTTGGATATGCAAGAGGTACGAATAGAAAGAACTACTTCTACAGGACCAGGAGGACAATCGGTAAATACTACCTATTCTGCGATCAAACTACATCACGAACCCACAGGAATGATTGTAAGTTGTCAGGATCAAAAATCATCGCACAAAAACCTGGAAAAAGCGCTTAAAGTTCTAAGATCCAGATTGTATGAGTTAGAACTGGCCAAAAAACAAGCAGCAGATTCAGAAAAAAGAAAAAGTATGGTATCCTCTGGGGACCGTTCTGCAAAAATTAGAACCTATAATTACCCTCAAGGGCGTGTTACCGATCACCGTATAGGGCTAACCTTGTATGATTTGGGAAATATTATTGATGGAGATATTCAAAAAATTATTGATGAGCTTCAGTTAGTAGAGAATACAGAAAAACTGAAAGAATCTAACGAGATGTTATAAGTGTAGTCCAAGATAAAATAATTAAAAGGCCTCATACGAACGCTATGAGGCTTTTTTTATGCAAATTTCATAACCGATAGAAAGACCTCATTTTTGCTACAGGAAAATAAAAATCATCTAATTGTTAACTTCAAAAGAGATTTGTCATTTTGGTTTTTAGTTACTTTTAGTTTTAAAAGAGGAAAAAGAATTAGAGTGTAGTTCTGGTAATTTTTATATAGATATGCTCAATTTTAACAATTATAATCAAAACTGTTAAAATGTTTTTTGTCGTATTAAATCTTGATTTTGAAGAATATATTCCCGGTAAAGAGTTAATAATTTATTTTTGTAAAAAGACTATTCTTTAATCGATTTTTTTCTATAATCCTAAATTATAGATCACTAGGATAATTCAAAATAACCTTGTCAAAATATGTTGTAGAAAGCTTACTAATAGAAGTGTTTTTTTATAATCGAACAATCAAAAAAATATTCATGATTAACTGAAGAATTTTTATGTTAAATTTTCACTATTTGTAGGTTTCTGTAAAAAAAACTTACAAATGTGAACTAGTGTCACACTGAAAGAAAATTAGTTTGGATCAAAATAATTCAGACATAATACCTTGTTTTTATTTGTTAAAATTTATGATGGAAAAACGATAAAGATAACGTATAAAATATGTGGTTTTTGTATAAAACAAAATAGTGTTTTAGATTCGGATTTTGTTCTTATTTGTTTAGTTTTGAGTGATTTATAACTTTTAAACTGAACTCAACATGAAACTAAAAAAAATAGTATTACCATTAGTAATGGTAGCATCTTTTATGGTGCATTCACAGAAAAAAGAAGCAAAAGCTTTCTATCATGGTCAAATTTCTTCTGTAGAATATGTCCCTTCTATAGTATCTCGACCCAATGACTTGCAGGCTCCAGACTATTTACCCAAGGAGGTGAAAGACAAAAGATCATTGGGGCATCAAATTGTTGCAGGTAAAGATCCCCAGACCGATAATGATTATTTTGTAAAGAATAGACATCAAATGGAACAAAGTGTTAAAAGGAATCCGCCGAGTCTTGTTTTTGATACGTTTACCACTAATTCTTTACCTGGTGACCCCTCTTTGGCGATTGGCCCTAACCATGTGTTCGTAGTTTATAATACTGGATTTATGATCTATGATAAAGAAGGAAATCAACTTTTGGGTGAAACCGCTCCTAATCCTGCTATTTTCCCATCAGGGGGATGTTGTGACCTTACGGTATCTTATGATAATATTGCAGATAGATGGGTGCTTTCTTTTTTAGGGAATGGAGCTCAGGTAGCAGTTTCAGATGGCCCTAACCCTTTAACAGCGGGATGGTATGTTTATAATATACCTACGATAGAAGATTATCAAAAACTATCTGTATGGAGTGATGGATACTATATTACCGATAATTCATTTGGACAGAATAAGCTTTGGGCATTAGAAAGGGATGCGATGTTAGTAGGGGATTCTGAGGCTCAGGTTATTGGATTTAATCTTCAGAATCTTGCGAGTCTTGGTTTTATAGCTCCGCAAGTTTTAAATATTACAGATGATAATGCACCTGCTCCTGGAGGCGCTACTGTCGTTTACTTACAGGATGATGCTTGGAGTGGCGTATCCGAAGATCATATTAAGATTTGGACAGTCGATGTAGATTGGAACTCACCGGCAAGTTCTACGGTTTCCAGCCCTCAAGAGATTAAAACTACCCCTTTTATCAGCGTTTTTGATGATGGGAGTTTTGAGAATTTAAGCCAGCCTGGAGGAGGTCTGGATATTGATGCGCTGCAAGGTACGATTATGAATCAAGCCCAATTTAGAAAGTTTGCTACTCATAACTCCGCGATATTTAATTTTGTAGTAGATACTGATGCTGGCCCTAGTGAGTTGGCAGGGATACGTTGGTATGAATTTAGACAAAGTGGGGATAATCAACCTTGGTCTCTATATCAAGAAGGGACATATACCGCACCAGATGGAAGACATGCCTGGATGGCCAGTATGGCAATGGATAAAAATGGAAATATAGGAATGGGATACGCTTCTATGTCTGGACCTACAACGCCTACCACAGTTCGGGTTAGTTCTTACTATACTAGTAGACTAAGCTCTGACCCATTAGGAGTAATGACAGGTGAAGAAGAACTTATTGCGAATGGAAATCAAAATGCCCCTAGTAAACGTTATGGAGACTATAGTAAAATGGATGTTGATCCTATCGATGATTCTTCGTTTTGGTTTATTACAGAATACTTTAAGAGTGGTACTACGACAGCTGTTGTTGGAAAATTTCAAATAGAAGTCGATACTCCTGATACCGAATCGCCTACTGTACCAACGAATTTGATGGCAAGCAATATTACGACTAATGGAGCAACACTTAGTTGGACAGCATCTACAGATAATGTAGCAGTGACTGATTATACTATTTCTATAAATGGTAACGCTGTAGGTACGTCACAAACTACAGCCTTTGATGTAACAGGACTTTCTCCTACTACATCATATAACGCTTCTGTAACTGCTAAAGATGCTGCAGGTAATGTCTCTGAAGCAGCAACCGTTTCATTCACTACAATTACTAATGATATTACCTATTGTGATTCTGCAAGTAGAAATGCAAGTGAAGAATATATTAGTAATGTGCAGTTAAACACAATTAATAATACTTCTACTGGTCAAACATATACAGATTTTACGTCGGTTTCTACAAATTTAAATCAGGGGCAAACCTATACGATTTCTATCACTCCTACTTGGGTAGGTGCTATATATAGTGAAGGTTATGCAGTTTGGATTGATTACAATAATAACGGTAGTTTTGATGATGCAGGAGAACTAGTTTGGTCTAAATCAGCTTCGAGAGATACGGCTAACAGCGGATCATTTACGGTTCCTAGCGGTACTTCTCAAACTTCTGTTAGGATGAGAGTGTCTATGAAGTATGGCGGAGTTCCTACTTCATGCGAAACTTTTAGCTATGGTGAAGTAGAGGATTATACGGTTAATCTTGTGATCTCTGGAGTTGCTGTTAATGCAAATGCGAGAGTTCTGAAAGCATTTACAGAAAATGTGAAAAGTAATATTAAAATGTACCCTAATCCGGCCAATTCAGAGTTAACCATTGATATCAAGGAAGGTAACTTTGACGAGATCAAAATATTTTCATCTACAGGAGCCATTGTTAAAAAACTAACACCAAAAGTTGGAGCTAATGTTATTGATGTATCCCAGTTTACTACAGGAGTGTATTTTGTAAGATTTGTATCTAAAAAATTGGCTGTTACTGAAAGGTTTATTAAACAATGATCGTTTAATCTAAAGAACTCCCCCAAGACCCATGTCTCGGGGAGTTTACCAAAAGTTACAAAAGAGATTAAGATAGTTTTTATTTTATAAATGGTCTTAGGCCTCTACAATAAAAAAATCGTTCTGTTCAAAAACATTCGTTTTTTCTTAACCGTAGACTTGTAAATAGAAACAATTTTATTTTGTCCTAGACAAATCAAAAACTACCTGTCTCTTTAATTTTAAGTTTTAAAATAGATTAAAAACTTAAAAAGTAGTTTTGATGTTTTTTATACTTGAAGCTTAAATTTTAACAATTGCGAACAAAACTGTTAAAATGCTTTTTGTCTTAATAACTATTGATTTTGAAGAACCTATACCTGTTTTGATATTGGCTATTTGGATTGTAAAAAGATGATTCTGTATTCGGTCTTATTTATAAATTCTCATAACGTATCAAACGTGATAACTAATAAGGTAACTTTATCAAAATATGTTGAGGAGAAGTTCTTAACAGAGCCATTTTTAATTAATGAATAAGTGAAAAATACGGGAGTTGAATTATGAATTTGAGATGTCTATTTTTACGGGTTTTATTTTTTTAAAACTAACGATTCGATATAAATCATCGATATGTTGAAGGAAAATTAGGATACATCAAAATAATTTAGACATAATATCTTGTTTTTTTGTTAAAATTTAGGGCCAAAAACAAAAAACCACATATAAAATATGTGGTTTTTCCATAGAATAAAATAAAGTTTTATATTCGGTTTTCAGTCTTATTTGTTTAGTTTTGAGTTGTTTATAACTATAAAACTAAACTCAACATGGAATTAAAAAAAATAATATTACCATTGGTAATGGTAGCATCTTTTATGGTGCATTCTCAAGAAAATGAAACTAAAGCTTTTTATCATGGAAAAATATCTTCTGTAGAATATATTCCTTCTATCATATCAAGGCCTAATGATGTTTTGTCTCCTGATGATTCAAAATTGAAAGGAAAAGATAAGAGGTCATCCTTGTTAGGAAGTAGAGTAGTAATAGGTAAAGATCCTCAAACACAGAATGACTATTATGTAATGAATAGACATGAAATGGAACAGAGCGTCAAGAGAACTCCTCCTAGTCTTGTTTTTGATACCTTCTCAAAAGATTCAGATGCAGTTACGGACCCTTCTTTAGCAGTTGGTCCCAATCATGTGTTCGTAGTTTATAATACTGGATTTATGATTTACGATAAAGAGGGAAATCAACTTTTAGGTGAAACCGCTCCTAATCCCGCAATTTTCCCTTCAGGCGGATGTTGTGATCTTACGGTATCTTATGATAATGCAGCAGATAGATGGGTCATTTCTTTTCTAGGAATTAACGGAGACACAACTCAGCTGGCAATTTCAGATGGATCCAATCCGCTTACATCGGGTTGGTATGTATACAATCTTCCAGATGTATTTGATTATCAGAAATTATCTGTATGGAGTGATGGATATTATATCACAGACAATGGTTTAAGAAATTTGTGGGTATTAGAAAGAAGTGCTATGCTGACGGGAGATCCCGAAGCCCAGGTTATTGGTTTTGATCTCAACGGCATTGTTAGTAATCGTTTTATTGGTACTCAAGCCTTTAATGTTACCGATGATAATTTACCTGCACCAGGAGGCGCTACTATCGTTTATTTACAAGACGACGCTTGGGAGGGAGTGTCTGAAGACCATATTAAACTTTGGACCGCAGATGTAGATTGGGAGAATCCAGAAAATTCTACAATTTCTGATCCTCAACAAATTAATACTGCACCATTTATAAATGTCTTTGATAATGGGGATATTGCAAATTTAAGTCAACCCGAAGGTGGTGGTGCTATTGATGCATTACAGGCAGCGATTATGAATCAGGCTCAGTTTAGAAAATTTGCAACTCATAATTCGGCTGTATTTAATTTTGTAGTAGATACCGATGCCGGTCCAGGTAAACTGGCAGGAATACGTTGGTATGAGTTTAGACAAAGTGGAGATAACCAACCTTGGTCTCTATATCAAGAAGGGACATATGCCGCACCCGATGGAAGACATGCCTGGATGGCAAGTTTGGCTATGGATAAAAATGGTAATATCGGCATGGGATATACCTCTATGTCGGGGCCTACAACTTCAACAACAACGAGAGTTAGTTCTTACTATACCGGTAGGTTGAGTTCTGATCCGTTAGGAACAATGACAAGTTCAGAAGAACTGATTGCAAATGGTACTGCAAATATTGTTGGTGCACGTTATGGAGATTATAGTAAGATTGATGTAGATCCATCTGATGACTCTTCATTTTGGTTTATTACCGAGTATATGAATAGTGGTAGAAAAGGCGTGGTTGGAAAATTTCAAATAGAAGCAGGTACCACTGATACCGAAGCACCTACTGCACCAACCAATTTGATTGCAAGCAATATTACACCTAGTGGCGCAACACTTAACTGGACAGCATCTACAGATAATGTAGCAGTGACCGGATATACTATTTCTATAGATGGTACCGTTGTGGGGGCGTCTCAAACTACTACGTTCAGTGTAACCGGACTTTCTCCAGCTACATCATATAATGTTTCTGTATCTGCTCAAGATGCTGCAGGTAATGTCTCTGGAGCTGCAACCGTTTCATTTACCACAATTACTAATGATATAACCTATTGTGATTCTGCAAGTAGAAATGCAAGTGAGGAGTATATTAGTAATGTGCAGTTAAATACAATTTACAATACTTCTACTGGTCAAACCTATTCAGATTTTACGTCGGTTTCTACAAATTTAAACGAAGGAAAAACGTATACGGTTTCTGTAACTCCTACATGGGTAGGTACCATATATAGTGAAGGTTATGCAGTTTGGATTGATTACAATAATAATGGTAGTTTTGATGATGCAGGAGAACTAGTTTGGTCTAAACCAACTTCGAGAGATACCGCTAATAGTGGATCTTTTACAGTTCCTGTTGGTACATCTCAAACTTCTGTTAGAATGAGAGTGTCTATGAGGTATAGTGGAGTTCCTACTTCATGCGAAACTTTTAGCTATGGTGAAGTAGAGGACTATACTGTTAACTTAGCAGGCAGAGGTGTCATTAATGATAATACGAAAGCTCTAAAAACATTTGCAGAAAATGTAAAAAGAAACATTAAAATGTATCCTAATCCGGCAAATTCAGAATTAACTATTGATATCAAAGAAGGTGATTTTGATGAAATCAAAATACTTTCATCTACAGGAGCTATGGTCAAAAATATAAGCCCAAAAATAGGATCTAATGTTATTGATGTATCTCAGTTTACAACGGGAGTGTATTTTGTAAGATTTACATCTAAACGACTGGCTGTTACCGAAAGGTTTATTAAACAATGATAATTCAATTAATAATTGTCACAAAAGACCATCCGAAAAAGATGGTCTTTTTTTATAAATAATAACTGCGAAATACTTATCTAATAAGTTGTTTGTATTTTGTTTAATCTTAATCACATTATATTTTTAATCTATATAATGTATCTCGAATAAAGCTTATTTTATCAATGTTAACTCAGTATAATATTTTTGTTTAGCTTTTTAGCTTCTTTTGTAAAGGCAAAAAGAAAAAATGATTGTTCCGATTTCAGGAATAAGCCCTATCCAGATTGCAGAACTTTCTTTTTTTAAATACTCTTCTTTACCATAAATTGTTTCATTATTATTTTGAATTTGAATCACATCTAAAGTAATTTTGTCTGAAGATTCTTTAAAGTAAGCTTCAATAGTATCATTAATTTTGTTAAGTAAATTAGAATAGTTTTTGTCAGATTTATATATTCCTAATCTTTGATTTAACCCAACTAAGTCCAGAAAAAATATAGTAGAAGGTAAACTATTATAGTTCCTTTAGGTTTTAGTTTTTCCTATTCGTTTTCCTATTCCTGTATGACGATTGACTTCAGGTAAATCAACGCTCTGTTTTTGATATCCTTTATAAGCAAGCAGAAAATAAATAATAGAAGTTAAAGCGATGCCAAAAGATGATGTTTTTTTCAAGTTATCTATAGATTTTTTTTAATGATAACATAGGGTTTACTAATAAAACCAATTGTAATAAAACATGGTAAAAATGATACTCTTTAATAATATGGTTTTATAACCCTTTTAATTGTGCATCCCTCACTTTTTTAAATAGATTCGATGAATACACAAAATCTGTTATCGCTTTATTATCGGTTTTAAATATTTGACTTTTGTCACCTTCCCATTCTAAAAATCCATTTTTAAGAAAAACGATTTTTTCTCCAATTTCCATTACAGAATTCATGTCATGAGTATTGATCACGGTAGTGATATTATACTCTTCTGTAATTTCTTTAATAAGATTATCGATTACAATAGCTGTTCTGGGATCTAGTCCAGAATTGGGTTCATCACAAAATAGATATTTTGGTCGGGTTACGATAGCACGAGCAATGGCAACACGTTTTTGCATACCACCACTAATTTCTGAAGGTAGTTTTTTTTCTGCATTTTCTAGATTTACTCTATCTAGAACCTGATGAACTCTTTCTAGCATTTCTTCCTTTTTCTGTTGTGTAAACATCATAAGCGGAAACATAACATTTTCTTCAACTGTCATAGAATCAAATAGTGCACTTCCCTGAAAAACCATCCCCATTTGTTCTCTTAGATCTCTTTGCTGTTGTTCATTTAATTCAGAATAAATACTTCCGTCATAAGAGATTGCTCCTTCTTCAGGTGTAAAAAGACCAAGTAAACATTTTAAGAAAACGGTTTTACCACTACCACTGGTTCCGATAATCAAATTGGTTTTACCACGATCAAAAGTAGTAGAGATGCCTTTCAAAATTTCCTCTCCGTTAAATCCTTTATGTAGATTCCTAACTTCTATCATGTTAACTTAATAATAATTGGGTGAGTACATAATTGGAAATAATGATCACTACCGTAGTCCAGACAAATGCAGTGGTACTTGCTTTACCTACTTCTAGTGCACCACCTTTCATATAATAACCATGAAAGGATGGGATAGTAGCTAATAAAAAAGAAAATATAAAAGTCTTAATAAATGCATATACCAAATGAAAAGGAATAAACTCTTCTCTTAAACCAGTTAAGAAATCACTGCTAGATAAAAAACCTCCGTATACACCAGCTATATAGGCTCCAAAAATACCTGTAAACATAGCAATAGCAATAACAAAAGGGTACATTAACATCGCAATTACTTTGGGAAATACAAGATAGTTTACAGAGTTAATACCCATTACTTCTAATGCATCAATTTGCTCGGTTACTCGCATGGTTCCTATACTAGATGTAATAAAAGATCCAACTTTACCAGCCATAATTACAGAAATAAAAGTAGGTGCAAATTCTAATATTACAGATTGGCGTGAAGCAAATCCGATCAGCTGCTTCGGAATTAAAGGGTTGGTTAAATTTAAAGCGGTTTGAATAGCTATCACGGCACCTATAAAAAATGCCAGAAAAACGGTAATTCCTAAAGAGCCTAATATAAGGTCATCAATCTCTTTAAATATTAAATTTCGTATTACAGAACCTTTAGTCATTCGACTAAAAACTCCTTTAAGCATTAAAAAATAGCGACCAATATCGTCTAAGTAAAACATTCTTTATGATTAGAAAGGCTAAAATAGAAAAAAAAATATCCATAGCATTTAACCTTTTATTAAAGTTTTTACATTTATCAAATAGTAATTTAGCAAGCTAAATATGAATAAACAATGACAACAAGATTACTTTTAATAGCCATATTAATTTTATTCTCTACTCTTGGTAATTCGCAAGAGAAAGTGACCGTTCATCATTCACCCAGGTTAGTGGTTGGTATTGTTGTAGATCAAATGCGGTATGATTATATAACGCGATTTTATAATAGGTATGGTGAAGGAGGGTTTAAGCGTATGATTAATGAAGGATTTAACTGTAAGAATAATCATTTTAATTATGTGCCTACCTATACAGGGCCAGGGCATGCTTCTGTATATACAGGAACGACTCCACAAAATCATGGAGTTATTTCTAATCATTGGTATGATAAATTTACCAAAGAAGTAGTGTATTGCGCAAGTGACAGTTCGGTAAAAGCAGTAGGTAGTACTAGCGAGTTAGAACGTATGTCACCTCATAGAATGAAAACCACCACAGTTTGTGACCAAAATAGATTACATACACAACTAAGAGGAAAAACTATCGGTATTGCGATAAAAGATAGAGGAGCCATACTACCTGCAGGACATACCGCGAATGGCGCATATTGGTTTAGGGGTAAAGAAGAAGGCAAGTGGATTACCAGTACCTATTATCGTAATGAATTACCAGAATGGGTAAAGGATTTTAATAATTCGGGTAAGGCGGCTTCATACCTAAAAGTATGGAACACATTGTATGATATTGATAGTTATACAGAAAGTGGCTCTGATCTTAATCAATTTGAGACAGGATTTAAAGGTAAAGAAAAAGCAATTTTCCCTTATGACTTAGGGCAATTAAAAGGTCAAAATTCTGAGTATGATATTATTAAAGGCTCTGCTTTTGGAAATAGTTTGACAACAGATTTTGCCATTGCAGCAATCGAAGGAGAAGCATTGGGGGCAGATGCTATTACAGATTTTCTTACGGTTAGTTTTTCTAGTACAGATTATGTTGGACATAATTTTGGAGTAAATTCTAAAGAAATACAAGATACCTACCTAAGACTGGATCAGGATTTAGAAAGGTTTTTTAAAACATTGGATACCAAAGTAGGAACGGGGCAATACACCGTTTTTCTTACAGCAGATCATGGAGCTGTACATGTACCGTCTTATCTGAAATCAATTAAAATACCAGCAGGTTATTTTGATAAAGATGCGTTTAAAACCAAGGTAAAAATGTTTGTAAAAGAAGTGTATAAAATAGATGATTTAATTGAAAATATATCAAATCATCAAATCTTTTTTAACTATAAGGAATTACAGAAAAATGCAATTAACCCTGAAGCATTACAGAAAAAATTGGCAAATTTCATATTGTTACAAAAACATGTGGATAAAGTATTTACCAGAAACCAATTACACGAAGAAAATTACACCTCTGGAGTTGCAGAACTTATTCAGAAGGGATTTCATCAAAAAAGAAGTGGAGATGTTGCTTTTGTATTAAATCCAGCTACGATACCTTATTCTAGAACAGGATCAACTCACGGAAGTGGCTTTGTTTATGATACACATGCACCCTTATTGTTTTTTGGTCATGGAATACAAAAGGGAAGTACAACCGTAAAAACAGTAATTACCGATATAGCACCTACAATTTCGGCGTTATTAGGGATTACCTTTCCTAATGGAACATCAGGAAAGGTATTACCATTTGTGTTAAAATAAGAAACAGAAAAGTTGAGTTTGCATTAGTTCTTTTTAGCTAAGTTCTAAAATAAGTATGTTTTATCTTTGATACTATTAAATTTTGAGCTTTGATCCCAGAAGATTTTAAAGATTAATTTATGAATTGTGATGCCTCAGAGCAGCAATCAATTATTTCTTTACTAGTATCAATGTCTACTACTGAATGTAATTTGGCGGACAATAGGCAGCAAAAGGCGGTGAGTTGTCCTCATTGTAGTAGTTCTAAAATACGTGCTAATGGTAAGCTAAAAGGGGTTCAGCGTTATCTTTGTAATGGATGTGGAAAGAATTTTAGTGAAACTACAGGAAAGTTTTGGTTTGGTTTAAAGAAAAGAGATAAGGTAAATCGCTATTTGTATTGTTTATTATTTGGGTATAGTATCCGAAAGAGTGCTAAAGAGACCGGCATTTCTATACAGACCTCATTTGATTGGCGTCATGAGTTATTAACTTCTTTCTCTAGTGTTTCTGTAGAAGGTTTTGAAGGTATAGTAGAGAGTGATGATCTATTTTTTGCTTATTCTGAGAAAGGGAACCGTAATTTAGACCGTGAGCCAAGAAAGCACGGTGAAAAAGCAAACAAATCTGGGATCAGTAATGAAAAAGTGGCTGTTGTTGCTACTTGTGACCGATCAGGACACAAGGATTTTAAGGTAGCTACTACAGGACGTATCTCTAAAAAAGATTTGGACAAGGTTTTGAAAGGTAAATTCGATAAAGCCCAAGTATTATGTAGTGATAGTCATAGAAGCTATACTGCTTTTACCAAAAGTATGGATATCACCCACAAAAAGTTTAACGCATCTAAAGGGCAGCGAGCAGTGGATAAAGTATATCATGTGCAAAATGTAAATAATTTAGATAGCAGACTTAGAAAATTTATGGAATCCTTTAATGGTATAGCTACCAAATACCTCAATTGGTTCTTGGTATTGGAAAAAATCAAAAATGATACGAACAGAATGGCTACTGTCGCTACAATCGCTTTTGCTTCCAATACAGCATGGACCGAATTTAAAAATATAGCCCTAAATCATATACTTTTTATAACTTAGCCTTATTTTTTTATAATCTTCGATGCTTCAGTAAGGTTTTTAACATCTATTTTTGGGTTACCGTATATGTAAACAACGCTTTTATCGCGAGCATGTAATTCTAGTTCTTTTCTAGCATATATATTAACATCGGCAGTATTAGAGGTTTTTAGGTTTATAGATCCTATTTTCATCTTTTTTGCATTTAGTTTAGCAGAGCCTTTAAGGTCAAAAGTTGCTATATCTGCATTTCCATCTAATTTTAATCTTGTAGACCTAATTAAAGAGGTTTTGATTTTATCGGTTTTAATAGTGCCCCTTACGTCTGCTTTACCATTCATCTCGAGCGTTGCGCTTTCAGATTTGATATTAACCAAACCTTTTACTTTGTCATAGAGCATAATGGCAATATCGTCTGCTTCTATTGATAAGTCAAATTGACTTGAATCATACGCATTAATAGTAACCTCTTTTGTACTAAGTTTTTTGTTAATTGTTATCTGGGCATGATCTCTTAAGATAATTTGATTAATGTCTGTAATAGTCACATCAATTTTAAGTTTTTTGCTTCTTACAATTTTGTTTGTTGCATATATCTTAAGTATGTCATCTTGTACTTTAAATTGAATGATGTCAATAAGGTTTTCGTCTGTTTTTAGGTAATACTCATTTTGGTCCCCTTGGTAAAGTGTGACTTCGAGTGCATCATCAATTTCTATCGTGCCAAATGCTTCGGTAATTTCCTTGCTTATCTCGGTAACGTTTCTGTTTCCTTTGATTTTAGGCTTTTTTTGCGAAAATCCAGTTATAGTTATAGTAAATAAAAGAATTGTGATTAGTGTCTTTTTCATTTTTATATTCAATTTGTTTTGTGTTTTAATTCCTAAGAACATGTAAAACTATTTTGCTCAGTACTATAATTATTTGCCGTTACCGTGATTGTTTGTTTGTGGTATTTGGCATGATTCCATATGGTATAATTTGACCT
Source organism: Aquimarina discodermiae (assembly GCF_040786235.1). Taxonomy (NCBI): domain Bacteria; kingdom Pseudomonadati; phylum Bacteroidota; class Flavobacteriia; order Flavobacteriales; family Flavobacteriaceae; genus Aquimarina; species Aquimarina discodermiae. The sequence continues at coordinate 28,369 of NZ_JBFMKP010000033.1, read as the reverse complement.
AAAAAGTTTATCATATACATATGAATATATAGTTAGAGCATAGTGTTCAACAAATTCGACACTTTTTTATTAAAAAGTCACATATGTTTTATTTTTTCTTGTTTATAATCGATTAAAGGCATAAAAAAACTGTCAATGAATAGAGGTAACTACTACGCATTGACAGTTTTAGTATAGAAAAAAAGGTTAGATGTTTAATTCATCAAAAAGTTCTATGAGCGAAGGGTTAGAAGGTCTGGGAGCACTAGCGTGAACAATTTTCCCTTCAGGGTCAACCAATATGAATCTTGGGATCCCCTGTATGGCGTAATCTACAACAAATTGCGAAGAAAAGTTATTGTCTGCAAAAAGTTGAACTCCTCCCAATTCTTTTTCCTCAATCATTTTTTTTCCGGCATCATGTTGCGTTTTTCTATCGACAGAGATACTAACAAATTCTATGTTCTTGTCATGATATTTTTCTTCAACCTTTTTTAAATAAGGTATTTCTGCTTTACAAGGACCGCACCAAGGGCCCATACATCTATATATACATATTTTCTTTAAAATCGGTCAAAGAGGATGTTCCCCCTTTATAATTTTCATAACCTGTAAAAGATGGAGAATCAGTACCTTTTACCAATAGTTTAATTTTTTCGTATTGCGAGGTTAATTTTTATTTAAGTTATTTTTCATCAGATACTTGCATAAGAGTGTGATAAAGAGCAACGGCATTTTCATTTCTTATAGATACACGATATGACATATTCTCTATTAAAGCATCTTTTATATTTTTACTTTTGATCTGATTAATATTTTTTAGGAACGCTTTTTCTTCAGGAATACTATCTCTAGAAGCTATTTCTCAAGTTAATCTATCTTTAGAAAAGGCTTTTAAATACGAAAAAACAAGAACTTTCGGGTTATTTTTTTCCAACGTAATTTGCGAATAAAGTCACCTTCACTTTTAGAGACTAAAAAAGGTTCCTTTTTATTCTTGGCTATAAAATACCCCGCTAAATAGTCTTTTATTAATAGAGGTCGTTTTTTGAGTATAGCAAGTTTAATAGATGCAATTAACGTTATCCAAAAGCCATATCGCATACAATAGAAGGCTTCTCCTTGTTTATATTTGGCTTTTGGGTTATACTTATTTCCTGTAGGTTTAAGATGTTTAACATGCAGAGAAGTATCTGTTTTTACTTCCCATTGATGATATTGGGCCAGTAATTCATCAATTGTATCCCATCCCATGGCTGGTTTAAGTCCATTAATATCGTTTAAACATGCTTTTCTATATGCTTTTAATGCACCACGAATATGATCTTTGTTAGTTAAGTTTTCTAAGATCCATTCATCGTTTTTTTCTATATAACAAAACCCACCTACCATACCTATTTTATTATTCTGATAAAAATGATCGCAGATCTTTTCTAAATAGTTTGTAGGAAATATAAGATCTGCATCAAATTTACAGATAATATCAAAGTTATCATCAAGGGCTTGGTAGCCTCGAACAAATGCATTAATAACTTTACTACCAGGCATATGATCCATAGACGAATTTGTATCTATTAATGTAATAAATTCGTGGGTTGTTGTATACTTGGTAACAATATCTTTTGTGGTATCTGTAGAATTATCATTTACAACCATTATTTTTTTTGGAAGAACAGTTTGTGCAACCAATGATTCTATGGTTTTACTAATAAAATGTTCTTCGTTATGAGCAGGTATGACAATGTATATTCTCACAATCGATTTTATAAAATGGTTATAATTAGTAAGTTATTTTGCGTATACATTTGAAGCTTTTTCTATACAGATTTCCTTTCTGCGTACACAATATAATATCTTGGTGTAAAAAGCCTTAGTAAAGGACGTATCCCAATTTTTTTAACTGGGTTTGTCCATTTGTCTCTGGCGATTATTTCCCAACCAGACTTTTCTAGAAGCCAATCAAACTGCCAATCTTCAAACTCATGATAATGCCTGTCCCAAAGGTCTGTTTTACTTCTATACGCCGATGAAAACCACAATCTAAGCGGGACTGAAGCAACCAATTTATTCGCTTTAATGTCTTTCAGAACGTTATAAGGAGAAACAAGATGTTCAAAAATTTCAAAAGCCGTAATCATATCGTAATCTTCGCTCAAAACAGCTTGTGTATGAATATCCAGATCCTCTCCTGTTGTGTTGGCTACTGTGTAGCCTTCTTGTTCCATATGTTTTACAAAAGGATTGGTAACCCCAAGATCCAGAATAGATGCAGGTGCTGGGGTATACTTCCTTAAAAATTCTAAAGTTTTTTGATATCGTTTATGAGGAAATTTTCCTTCGTACATAGTGGTTTAGTCAGTGATTTGTACGGTAAAAATAGACAATTAGATAAACTACCGATCATTCATGGGATAGAATTTTATTTTGAAACTAATGTTGGTAAACAAAAGCATTAATATTCATCCCTGCTCCAACACTGGCAAATAATAAAAGGTCCCCTTTTTTTATAGTATGATCTTCTATTTCACCCTTTAGAATAAGATCATAAAGAGTTGGGATGGTAGCAACGCTGCTATTACCTAATTTTTTAATAATCATAGGCATGATCCCTTCAGGAACATCTTTTTGGTAGAGTTGATAAAACCTTTTGACAATAGCTTCATCCATCTTTTCATTTGCTTGATGAATAAGTATTTTTTTGATATCTGTGATATCAACATTAGCTTTCTTAAGACAAGTTTGCATGGCTTCGGGAACTCTACTCAATGCAAATTCATATATTTTTCGCCCATGCATTTTGATGTATTTAGTATCTTCTTTGATTGCATGGTTGTATGTTTTTCCGAAAAATAAAAAATCACTTTCTTCTAGAGTATATGAAGCACTTACCGAAGCAATGATACCTCGAGTATCTGGCTTTTTTTCGAGTATAATAGCTCCAGACCCATCAGAATATATCATAGAGTCACGATCATATTTGTCAATAACCCTAGAAAGCGTTTCTGCCCCAATAATAAGGCATTTTTGGGCCATATTACTTTTAATAAAAGAATGTGCCTGTATAACTCCTTCGATCCAACCGGGGCATCCAAAAAGAACATCATAGGCAACACAATAAGGGTTTTTAATTCTTAATTTATGCTTTACTCTGGCTGCAATACTTGGAACGGTATCTCCTTGTGAAGAGTTTTTTCTAACATCTCCAAAATTATGAGCAACAATAATATAATCGAGTGTTTCTGCATCTATTTTAGAGTCGAAAATAGCTTTTTCTGCAGCATAAAACGCAATATCAGAAGTATTGTGTTCTAATGGTGCATATCTACGCTCTTCAATACCGGTAATTTTCTTGAATTTTTCGATTACGGTAGTAGTATCTTGCTCGATAAGACTTCCGTTATCTGTAAAAAAACTATGATTTATAAAGTCTTCATTTTTTTCAATATCCGTAGGTATATAGCTACCTGTCCCTGTTATTTTGACCCCCATTCGTTTCCAATTGTATTGTAAATTGAGCAAGTTACGTTTATGAAATGAACTGCTTTAGATAGTACCGTGGTTTTTACGATCGCTATGATATGAAATAACGATAAATATCGTTTTGTATTTACTTATGATGAAGATGTGTTAAGTTTTATTTGTAAAATCGTAGCGATAGATAATGCTCTGGTTTTGATAAGTTCTGCTTTTTCTCCTTTGAAATGAGTGTCAACTGTTTCGTTAAATAAGTTTAACCAGGTATGAAAATGTATTTTTTCAAGTTGTTTTTTTACTTGTAGATCTTTATGTATTTTGATTACATTTTTTTTATATGTTCCTGTTCGAAGTAATTGTTGTTCCCAAAAATCTGTGATTTCTGGAATATGATCTTCGAGGTTAACTGCAGCAATTTCTGTAAAAAAGGGACCAATTATAGGATTAGAAAATGCTTTCTTGTAAAAAGCGGTAATTAACAATTCTATATCTTTTTTGGTGGTAATATCTTTCATTTTGTTATAGAATGTATCGCGTTAGTAACTTGATTTTTAAATCAGTTCCAGATCACAGTTAATCTCTATGTCATCGATAATCGCTCCTCTACTTTTATAAAACTCTTGTGCTTTAGTATTCCAGTTTGATACTTGCCATTTCATTTTAAAACAATTTTCAGTTTTTCCAATTTCCATGACTTTATCAAATAACTTACTACCTATACCTCGGTTTCGATATTTTTCAAGTACATATAAGTCATCCAAATAAATTGCTTTCCCTGTCCAGGAGTAATAAGAAAAAAAATAAGTTGCAAAGCCAATTATAGTTGATTCGTGTAAAGCTACTAAACATTTGAAATATTTTTCATCTTTTATCATCTGGGCTGGAGTAATTTTTACTTTTTCGGGCGTTTTGATAAAAGCAGCAAATTCTTTAATCAAATCATAAACATCTGTAAACTCTGATGGTTTAGCGGTTCTTATTTTAATTTCCATTAGGTTAATATTTTGACTCTGAGTATGCTGATGATTAATAATAGACGTTGGTGTTTAGAATAGCAATTATGTTTTGTTTTAAATATACCTATAATTATGTTTTTTAGGTGCGTAATGTGTCTAATACCAGTAAATTCAAAGTGTAAATGGTATAATATCAAAAAAGGGCGACTAGAGTAGTAGTCGCCCTTTTACTATATAATATATTGTGTTTTATGCTTCTTCTTCCATATACTCTTCGATAGGAGCACATGTACAGATTAAGTTTCGATCTCCATAAGCGTCATCAACACGACGTACAGACGGCCAAAATTTGTTGTCTGCTACGTATGACAATGGATATGCAGCTTGTTCTCTCGAATATGGAAAATCCCAAGAATCAGCAGTTAGCATTGCAAGTGTATGGGGAGCGTTCTTCATAATATTATTTGGATTATCAGTACTTGCATTTGCTATTTCCTCACGAATAGAAATCATTGCATCACAAAAACGATCTAGCTCTGCTTTACTTTCACTTTCTGTAGGTTCTATCATAATAGTTCCTGCTACAGGGAAAGATACTGTAGGAGCATGAAAACCATAGTCCATTAATCTTTTTGCAATATCTGTAACTTCTATACCATTTGCTTTAAAAGGTCTGCAGTCTATAATCATTTCGTGTGCAGCTCTTCCTTTTTCACCAGTATATAATACACTATAATGCCCAGCCAAACGCTCTTTGATGTAATTAGCATTTAGGATAGCATATTGCGTTGATTCTTTTAAACCAGATACGCCTAGCATAGTAATATATCCATAAGAAATTAAACATGCCAAAGCAGATCCCCAAGGGGCAGATGAAATAGCTGTGATAGCTTTATCTCCTCCTGTAGGAATGATCGGGTTACTTGGTAAGAAAGGCATAAGTTGTTCTGCAACACAGATAGGTCCAACACCAGGTCCACCACCACCATGAGGTATGGCAAAAGTTTTGTGTAAGTTAAGGTGACATACATCGGCACCAATAGCTCCCGGATTGGTAAGGCCTACCTGGGCGTTCATATTAGCACCATCCATATATACCTGACCTCCATTATCATGTATGATTTTTGTAATCTCCTTGATAGCAGATTCATACACACCATGCGTTGATGGATATGTAATCATTAATGCAGCAAGGTTATCCTTGTGTTTTAGCGCTTTTTCTCTTAAGTCATCAACATCAATGTTTCCTTCTTCTGTAGCTTTGGTTACCACTACTTTCATTCCTGCCATAACAGCAGAAGCTGGATTTGTACCGTGAGCAGATGAAGGGATTAAGCAAATATTTCGATGATGATCACCTCTGGATTCATGATATGCTCTAATTACCATTAAACCTGCAAACTCTCCTTGTGCGCCAGAATTTGGTTGCAATGATGTAGCTGCAAAACCAGTAATCTCTGTAAGCTGTTCTTCTAAGTTTTTTAATGCTATTTGATACCCCTCTGCCTGTTCTACAGGTACAAAAGGATGAATGTTACCCCATTGTGGATTACTTAACGGTAACATCTCTGACGCTGCATTAAGTTTCATTGTACATGATCCAAGAGGAATCATAGAATGGTTTAGTGACAAATCTTTTCTTTCTAACTTTTTGATGTATCTCATCAATTCTGTTTCAGAATGGTAGATGTTAAATACCTCGTTAGTTAAAAACTTTGTAGTACGCTTTACATTTGCTTCTATACCACTTGCATTATCTAATGCGTTTATAGTAATACTATCTTTTCCAGCTACTTGTGCAAAAACAGCAATGATTGTATTCAAATCTTCAATGGTAGTAGCTTCGTTTAATGAAATTAGTACCGTTTCAGCATCTGGGTAGTAAAAATTCATTTCATTCGCTTCTGCAATTTCTTTGATTTTTGAAGCATCGCTTTTTACACGAATGGTATCAAAATAAGTAGTGTTAAGCTGTTCAATGCCTAAGCTCTTTAATGCGTTACTTAAAGTAACGGCAGAAGCATTAACTTTTGATGCTATGTACGTTAGACCTTCTGGTCCATGATAGACAGCATACATTCCCGCCATAACGGCTAGAAGTACCTGTGCAGTACATATATTAGAAGTCGCTTTATCTCTTTTGATATGTTGTTCTCTGGTTTGTAATGCCATTCGCAATGCACGATCACCATTTAGATCTTGAGTTACCCCAATGATTCTACCAGGAATATTTCTTTTGTATTCTTCTCTTGTTGCGAAATATCCTGCATGTGGTCCCCCATATCCTAAAGGAATACCAAAACGTTGTGTGGTTCCCACTACGACATCAGCTCCAAAGCTTCCGGGAGATTTAAGCGTTGTTAAACTAAGAATATCCGCAGCAACAGCAACTTTTATGTTTGTCTGGTGCGCTTTTTCAACAAACTCAGCATAATCATAAACTTGTCCTGATTTTCCTGGATATTGTAAAATAGCACCATAAAATTCTGATGAAAAGTCGAATTGTTGATGATCCCCAACCACTAACTCAATATCAAGAGGCGTTGCTCTGGTGTTTAGTAAAGAAAGGGTCTGTGGCAAAATTTCTTCAGAAACAAAAAACTTATTGGCTTTACTTTTTTTCTGGTCTCTTGAACGCAATGCAAATAACATGGTCATTGCTTCTGCAGCGGCCGTACTTTCATCTAACAATGATGCATTGGCTAGTTCCATACCCGTTAGATCACAGACCATTGTTTGATAATTCAATAAAGCTTCTAGTCTTCCTTGAGCTATTTCTGCCTGGTATGGCGTATATGCCGTATACCATCCTGGATTTTCCAAAATATTTCGCTGAATAACTGCTGGAGTAGAAGCCTCATGATATCCAAGGCCGATAAAAGTTTTAAAAACCTTATTTTTGGCTGAAAGTTTTTGCATGTGGGCAGAATATTCTTGCTCACTAAATGCAAAATCAAGGTTCAGCGGTTTTTTAAGGAGAATATCATCTGGAATGGTTTCATAGATTAATTGTTCTATGGACTCCGCTTTTATGGTATTCAACATGCTGCCAAGGTCCTTTTCTGAAGGTCCAATATGGCGTAATTTGAAAGAGTCAGTTTTCATAAACTAAAACAGTTGTAATTAGGACGGCAAAAATACATATTTAAAACTAAAACTTTCACAATAAATTAACCGTGATATACCAAGTTTTTAACCAAATTCGAGATTTATTAACAGATAACCTTATCTTTATAACGTGGAAACCCTAAAAAGTATATTTAGATTTTATATTAATAGTAGTATTCATGTTGCTTTAACCATATGCGCTTTGGTGTACGTAACTTTTGAAAAGTTTGAAGTTTCATGGGATATTCTCTTTGCTCTTTTTACTTTTTCTGGAGCGGTTACAGCATATAACCTGATAAAATATTCGAATACATCAAGGCTATATCATAGACGATTGACAAAATCAATGAAAAGTATTCGAGTGTTTACCATTCTATGCGCGATCTTATTTGTTGGCACTTCGGTAGTGTTACCACCAGATGTGATATTGTATATGTTACCTTTTATTGTACTTTCGGTATTGTATGTAGCACCTGTTTTTCCTGATAAAAGAAATCTAAGGAGTTATGCAGGGATGAAGATTTTTATCATAGCAATAGTTTGGTCTGGTGTTACTGTGCTTGTTCCCTTAGTTTATGCAAAAGCTACTCTAAATTTTGATTTTTTGATCGAGATGATTCAACGCTTTTTATTCATTGTAGTTATGATGCTTCCTTTCGAAGTGAGAGACCTACAATACGATGATCCCTCTCTAGAAACCATTCCTCAAAAAATAGGGGTAACAAATACCAAAGTTTTTGGTAGTATTTTACTAGTGGTATTTTTGTTATTGACTGCTTTAAAAGATGAACTGTTGTCATCAGTAGAAATTTTAAGCACAATATCTGTAACTACCATAAGTCTTCTCTTTCTGTGGGGTACAGAAAGAAAACAATCAGAATATTATTGTTCTTTTTGGGTAGAGAGTGTACCTGTATTTTGGATTATTATTATACTATCCCTCCAACGATTATTTGTTTAGAACAAAAAAGAAATAAAATAGAAAATTAATAATTATTAAAAATTATAAGTTATTAATAAATCTATAGCTTTAAGTAGTTTTTAATCCATCATTTTCTGTTGTAATTTTTTCTTCATCGCCTCTTTATCAGAAGGGGTGATACTTATTACTTTTGGGTTTTTAACCAATTTGGTTAATTTTCCGTTATTAGAAGAATACTTTCTACATGCTTTACAATAAATAAGATGTATATTCAACCTTACTTTTTCCCAAAAAGTAGACTCTTTATATTGTCCTTTATCACAAAAATGATTTGCTTCAGAACAACTCACTAATATTTTTTTTGCTTTACTCATTTTCTTAAAACCAATTTTTTTGCAGGCACTCAGCCATAGCAGTTCTTGCTCTATGGATGATTACCCATAGGTTAGACGCAGTAATATCAAAATCATTACAAATTGCTTCAGTATCGAAACCTTGCATTGTTTTTAATTTGAAAATAGTGGCTTGTTTTTGAGGTAATTTTCCAAGACAATTGTGTATTGCTAGTCCTAGCTCTGTATTTTCAATTTCACTTTCTGCGTTGCTGTCAAAGGGATCAGCTACTCTTTCTTCAAGCCAATCTCCTTCGGTGTTAGAATCACCTGTATAGCTCATTCTAACTTCTGCTTTACCTTTATTGCTGTTTATTTTTCGATAATGATCAATGATCTTTCTTTTAAGAATTGAAATGAGCCATGTTCGCTCACTGGCCTCTCCTTTAAAGTTTTTCATAGATTTGAGTCCAGCAAAAAATGTTTCCTGAACTAAATCCTGTGCAATTTCTTTATCATCAACTCTCACAATGGTATAGTTAAATAAATAGTCGCTGTATTTATCTATCCATGTGTTAGGGTCTATAGAGTTTGTTGACATAGTTGTTGTATGCTATTGTTTATTCATCAAAAATAGTATAAAAAGTTGGATATTATAAATGGAGCTTATAAAGAATGCTTTATAGCTATATTTAAAGAATCTATTCAGAATAGTTTTAATCGTTATAATAAGTTTCTAAACGTGTTTTTATAGCATGGTTACGAGTTGTGATAAATTGGATAAGGTATTTTTTTAATAGTACTTGATCCAGTATCTTACCTAACGTATTATAAGGGATTTCATACTCTATAATATCGGTCATTTCTGTGCCTATATTCGTTTTGAGGAAAGAATGTTGATGCTTAAAGTTTTTGAAGTATCCCATAATCATTTCATCTGTAAAGTAGGTAGGATATTGAAATGAGGTAATTAAACTTTGATGTGTCCAATAAATTCCAAAGTGTTTTCCTCTCCAAGTAACAGTTTCTCCTAATTCGATGTAACCATTTGTTCGCCCTGCAATAGCACTTTCTTTTGTTTTTTCAGAAGATTTAATATGAAAATCAATACTACGCGATAGATTAAACACTTGCTCAATAGGGGCTTTTATTTGAGTTTTGAGATGTATTCGCGACATATTATTATTGTGTAATTGAAACTAATGCAGACTCAAGGTCTGAATACATGAATAGAAAACCGTTATCGGTAAGTTTGGTTGGGATGACATTTCTGCTTTTGAGTACGAGCTCGGTTTCTGTCCTTATGATTTTGGCACCAATCTCCAGTACATTTTTAGAAATGGGAATCCCGATAGATTTTTTCATTACTTTTCTAAGTGTTTTCATAAATATTAGATTGGAAGTGGGTTTAGGAGAGACAATATTAAGGTACCCCTGAATATGGATGTTGTTTATGATAAACTCAATACTTCTGGTAAAATCAATTTCATGAATCCAGCTTAGTTTTTGATTTCCCTTACCTTGTTTTCCTCCAAGTCCCATCTTTACCAAATTTATAATAGGAGGTAGAGCCCCTCCATTTTTTCCTAAAACAATGGCTGTTCTAAGGGCCACTTTTCTGGTTTTTGGAGTAGGTTGTTCAAAAAAGGCTTTTTCCCAAGCTTTGGCAACATCAACAGAGAATCCGGTTCCTATTTCTCCATTAATTTCGTTCATCTCTTTATCGAGAGAATGTCGATAAATAGTTGCTGTAGATGAGTTTAGCCATAGTTTAGGAGGGTTTTTACATTTGTGAATAGCCTGACCCAAAATAGAAGTAGATGCTACTCGGGAGTTTAAGATTAATGCTTTGTTTTTTGAGGTATATCTGCAATCTACAGATTTACCCGTCATATTGATTAATACATCGCTGTTTTCGAGTACTGTAATCCAATTACTAATGGTGGTAGCGTCCCAATTAACAAAATGTATATTGTTTATTTTTCTGGTTTTTCCTCGAGTAAGTACGGTAATACTTTCTGCTTTTGATTTAAAATGTTCTACAAGCACTTTTCCTAAAAAACCTGTTCCTCCTGCAATCACTATTTTTTTCATACTCTTTATATTTTATTTTTCTGCTGTGATTAAATAATAACCAAAACTTCTAATGTGTATACCTGATAATAAAGCAAACAAGGATCCCTTAAGGTTTTTCCAACTGTTTGGTTTTAATGGCGTATTGGTGGTTGTTTTTTTAATAATAAAGTTTAGGATGGCAAAAGGAACATGTAAAACAGAAGGCGCTACCCTAAAAGAGATATCCTGGATGGTTATATTTTTAAAACCGATTTGTTGTAAATCATTTTTTACTCTGTCTATACTCCCTAACCCTTGCAAACTCCATCCTTTACATAGTTGGTTATAACAATAGTTACTGCCAAGGCACAATTGTTTAGGATTTTTCTTTAAAAAAGCATCGGCAATCACAAATTTAGAGCCAGATTTGATAATTCTATAGGCCTCTTGTAAGGCTTGTTTACTGTGCCCAGAATGGCATAGACTTTCAATAGCATAAGCGCCGTTAAGGCTATTAGTTTTAAAAGAGGTTTGACAATAGTTTTCTTCTATAATTAGCCCATTGGTGTTTTGTAATCTTTTGTTTCCTTCTCTTATCTGAAAAGAAGACAGGGTAATACCAATAATAGATAGATTGGGGTATTTTGATAATCCATAGCGCATCGTTCCCCCAATACCACATCCTAAATCTGCTATTATTGATTTTTGTTTTTTGAGATGTAGTCTTTTAAAAACCTGATGATTCATTTCATTAAGCATGGTATCTCTTTTAAATAAATTGGTTTTTAAAGGAGTGTAATACCCAAAATGCATATTGAAATCATGACTCCAAAATTCATAATCTTCTGTTGCTTCGTTATAGAAATCAATGAGGTGTTCTTTATTAGATTTTTGTGATCGGGTTGTTGTATATAATAGAGGAATGGTAATATTCATGATCGTATTATTTTATGATTATTGATACATTTTTAAAGAGTTGTTATACAGTAGTTTTATGGACGTGGAATAGATGTTACCTGTGTAGTAGTTTGTTTAGATTTTTTTCTTCCTCTAAAGAATAAGTACATGTTAAGAAATAGCATTAGTCCGAGGTACATTGAGAAACCACCTATTTTAAAACTCAATATTTCGACCAAATTTTGATAAGTGTCATTAAAGCGGTAACTATCAATTTTTAGAATTAACAATGCCCAGCCAACATTTAATAAATAGAAACCAACTTCGAATAGACGATTTGTAGCCAAAGCAATATTTTCTTTACCTTTAAAAATGTCGATCATAAAAGTTTTTCCATTTTTAAAAAGGGTTCTAGAGACAAAATAGGTTAAAGTGATAGCGATTGGTAAATAAATAAGGTAACCGATAAAAATTTTAGAAGTTTCCATAAAGTTGTATTTATTAGGGTTTAATTTTTTTAATAAATTTTGTTAACCAAAATAGGTTGAAGTAATGCAAAATGGCCAATATGCCGATAATGATTGCGATACGCATAGTAATGCTTTCAATTAGCTCAAGAATAGAGTTAATGGATTTCCAATAAGACAACGAGATTACTACATATCCAATATTGATGAGGTAATAACCAACTAAAAGTGCCTTGTTTATGCGTATGCAGAATTCTTTATCATTAGGAACGAGGTTCATGACAAATATGTTCCCATTCTTATAGCATATGAATCCGACTTTTACAATAATTAAAGAAGTAATCAACAGGTAAATACTATATGTTACTAAGTTGAAATTCATGTTTCATTTTTTTAATTTGATAGGTTACATAAATAAAATATCCAGCAATACTCATTGGAATGATGATGTAATAGACGAAAAAGAAAAAATCATTAAACGACGGTTGAAATAAGAACCAACTTATACCATATAGAAGCACCAATGTCCAGTATAATGAGATATGCATTCTGGATTGATTAGTTAATTTTTTCCATTGAAATAATAGTACAATACCGCAAATAATTTGGATACCACCCAGAGCTATTTGTGCTAGTAAACCACCATATATAGTGGTATATAGTAGTAGGGTAATTATAAAACTCCATTTGTTAATAAGGTGTGTTGTTTTCATAATGTTATTAATTTTTGAATTTTCAGTAATTTTTGAAACTTATATTTAAAAAGAAAAGGAACTTCTTCCTTCATCTTTTTGTTTTTATAAATATTACTTAATTAATTTTATTAATGTTTTGGTAATCCAATTTGCTTCTTGATTTACAATTTTATTCATCATTGTATCCGCATTATCTGCCAGGTCGTAAAGCGCTTTGGTTTGTTTAATGAGTTCTTCTGTTTTTGCGCTTCCATCCATTTCTATTCCCGAAACTTCTTTTAGCACTTTGATAACAGGTTTGATTTCTCTTCTACTACGTTCCTTTGCTACCTGTCGTGCTAGCTCTTGCACATCTTTTTCAGAAACAAAATATTCTTTACGTTCTCCCGGCTTACTTTCTTTAAAAACAATTCCCCAATCCATTAATTGTCGTAAATTCATACTAGTGTTACCTCTTGATATATGAAGTTCTTCCATAATATCCTCCATAGATAATGGTTCTGGAGAAATCCATAACAACGCATGAATTTGAGCCATTGCTTTGTTAATACCCCATAAAGTTCCTAAGGAACCCCAGGTAGAAATAAATTTGTTTTTTGCTTCATCGTATTTCATAGTACAAAAGTATAAAAAATTTTAAACTTTCAAAAAATATTGAAACTTAATTTGTTTTTCGATAACAAATAATAGTAGCAACGTATTTTTTTGACACCTTTTACCGATATGAAAAAACTTTATAAAACTGATGTTGGTATAAATAAAAATACTCCTAACATATAACTTGTTAGGAGTATTTTTATGGATGTAATTTTATAGTTATTTTATCAACCCAGCTCTTTTTAATAAAGCTTCGGGTTTAGGTTTTTGACCTCTAAAACGCGTATATAGTGTCATCGGGTTTTCTGTACCTCCTTTTGATAAAACGTGTTCTTTAAACTTTGTAGCAATTTCTTTATTGAAAATTCCATTTTCTTTAAAATATTCGAATGCATCAGCATCCAAAACTTCTGCCCATTTATAAGAGTAGTAACCAGCAGAATACCCACCTTGAAAAATATGAGAAAAAGCAGTGCTCATGCAACTTTCTTCTACATTTGGAAATAAAGAAGTTGTATCAAAAGTTTTTTTCTCGTGCCCTTTAACATCTGTAATAGCACTTGGATTTTGAGAATGCCATGACATATCTAAAAGCCCAAAACTTAATTGACGTAAGGTAGACAGACCTTCTAGAAAAGTAGCAGATTGTTTGATTTTTTCTACCAATTCCATTGGGATTACCTCATTTGTTTCATAATGTTTTGCAAACAATTCTAAGGCTTCTTTTTCATAGCACCAATTTTCTAATACCTGACTGGGTAACTCTACAAAATCCCAGTATACGCTGGTTCCTGATAAACCAGGGTAAGTAGTGTCGGCCAGCATACCGTGTAGTGCATGACCAAACTCATGAAACAATGTGGTTACTTCGTTAAATGTTAGCAGAGAAGGTTTTGACGGTGTAGGTTTTGTAAAATTACACACAATAGATACATGAGGTCTAATGTTCCTTTCATCCTTTTTCATTTGCGATTTATACGATGTCATCCAGGCACCATTACGTTTTCCAGGTCTTGGGTGAAAATCTGCATAAAATAAAGAGACAAAATTACCATGTTGATCTGTAACATTATAGGTTCTTACTTCTTCGTGGTATTTGTCAACTTCATTCGTTACAGAAAATTGTAGTCCAAACAATTTGTTCGCAATAGAGAATACACCATCAATAACATTTTCTAACTTAAAGTACGGCTTTAACTTTTCATCATCCAGATTAAATAGTTTTTGTTTAAGTTTTTCAGAGTAATAAGCACTGTCCCACGTTTGTAATTGATCTATTCCATCTAATTCCCTAGCAAAAGAAGATAATTGTTCAAATTCTCTTTCTGCAGCGGGTTTGGCTTTTTCTAAAATTTCATTTAAAAAAGAAAATACAGTATCAGGAGATTGAGCCATCCGTTCTTCGAGTACATAATGTGCATGAGAACTATAGCCCAAAAGTAAAGCTCGTTGATGTCTAAGTTTTGCTATTTTTAATACAATATCTTGATTGTCGAGAGCATCTTTTTTAAAGCCTTTTGAGCCAAACGCCAATGAAAGTTTTTTTCTTAGTTCTCGATTATCTGCATATTTCATAAAAGGAATATAACTTGGGTAATCTAATGTGATTAACCATCCCTCTTTATTTTTGGAAGCAGCAAGAGCTTTGGCAGCATCTTTTGCTCCTTCAGGTAAGCCCGCCAAATCTTCTTCATTGGTAATGTGCATTTCATACTTATTCGTTTCAGCCAAAACATTCTCTCCAAATTTTAGACTCAATGTAGAAAGTTCCTTGTCAATACCTCTAAGTTCTTCTTTCTTATTTTCAGGAAGATTAGCGCCATTTCTGGAGAAGGACTTGTATCTTTTTTCAAGAAGTCTGGACTGTTCTGCAGTTAGGGATAATGATTTCTTCTTATTATATACCGTTTCTATTCTTTTAAATAGATCTAAGTTTAATGCAATATCATTACCAAATTCAGAAAGTAGGGGAGATGCTTCCTGAGCTATTTTCTGAATATCTTCATTGGTTTCTGCACTATTAAGGTTAAAAAATAAGCTAGTTACCCTATCCAGTAATTCTCCACTATAGTCTAGCGCTTCGATCGTGTTTGTAAATGAAGCGGGCTCTGGATTGCTAACAATCTTGCCAACTTCTTTCTTGGCAAGTGCAATTCCATTTTTAATAGCAGGTAAAAAATGATCAGAAGTGATTTTAGAAAAAGGTGCGGTATCAAAAGGTTGTTGTAATGGATTGTTCATTAGTTTTATGATAATTTTTTAAAATTACGAATTCAATTTGTTCTTATGTCGAAAAAAACAACCACTCATCGAAAATTGGTAGATTTGATTAGGTCCGTTTTATATCAAATAAGTTTTATACTAATACATTTGGTTTAGGTTTATTAGTATGGTCAAGTGTTAGGATAGAAAATTATTAGTATTTGGGGTATGAATATTAATAATTGTTTCTAATGTAAAGACCAAATATATCGAAAGAGCTGCAATTTTTGTGGCTCTTTTGTTTGTATTTTTTTCCGAAATCAACACTTTTTTACGGTTTTTACCTGTTTTAGTGTATGTTTTTTCTATCAAAAAATAATAAATAATGTTAAAATTGAGTGTTTTATCGGTTAAATATGTTTTTTATCGAAAAATTGTAAAATTTATCTCATACTTGTTTGGTGTAATGAAAGTAAGGTTTTACCTTTGTTTCAGGTTTTAAGAGTAATGGTCTTACGTTGAATTTTTTGTGTAATATATTTAAGTTGGTTAATAAATATTGTTATTTTCTTTTGTAAGACCTGATATTCAGAAGAGTTACCGAAAGGTAGCTCTTCTTTTTTTGTTATTATTCTTTCGACAAATTTCGGATCAAGATCAAAAGTTGTGTTTATGCAAATATTCTAGTTAATCTAAATAAGAAGAATTCTACATTTTTGACACCTCTGAACTTTGCTCTAAACGCTTTTACTTTTGATTTGAAATATTTCACTAATATTATAGCACTTCTTTTATATAGAGTCATCTACAATTTATAGATAAGGTATAAACTATAATATTAAAGTTTTATACCATAATAAAGATTACTAACCTGTTTATTTTTCAATGATATTGGGTTAGAAAAACACATTATCCTATTTTTTAAGCACTTTGTGATTGAAAATTAACCATTTACACATTCAAATATACCGTTTATACATTCAAACATACCGTTCATACAAAACGAATACATATTTATGTTTTGTGTTGTTAAGTTTATAAAAAAATCATAAATATGTTAATAAATTTTATAGTTTACTTCTTTTTGTTTATTAGAAGTTTAGTTTTTTAACATTTTTATGGTTTAAGTATTAATAAAAAATTGCAAACTCAAAACATGAAAAAGACAAAAAACGCTATTCTATTAGGAATAGGAGTATTAGGATTGTCGATTTTTTCGACATTAAAAACGGCGAACAAAAAAGATGTTCAAGTCAATACTGCAGATGAAATTGCCTGTATAAGAGAGCAACATATGGAGTATTTAAATAATAGTCCGTACAAGGATATCAAAAACCTTTCTAAAAAAGAACGAAGAGCACTACGTCTTCCTCCCGATAGATATTATGAGCAACTATGGGAGCTAAGTATGAACCCCGCTACGGGAAGACCAGAACCCGAGAAGTTGACGGCCTTAAGGAAGCAATTAGGTAAAAGAACTGCGCAAAGGGTTCCAGGAGAAGCTAATAACCCTTGGGTAGAAAGAGGACCTAATAATGTAGGAGGACGTACCAGAGCTTTACTGTTTGATCCTAATGATAATACTAATAGGCGAGTGTTTTCTGGCGGAGTAAGTGGCGGTTTATGGGTAAATAATGATATTACCAATGCCAATTCACAATGGGCTAGAGTACAAGGGGTACCTGGTAATTTGAACGTGACTTCAATAACAGTAGATCCAAGAAATAATAACAATTGGTATCTGGGGACAGGTGAACATTATACTTTTGGAGATGTAGTAGGAAATGGAGTCTATCGATCTACGAATGGAGGAACTACCTGGCAAGCTGTAAATATTCCTCCTGCTGGAGGAGGAAATATTAATCAAGCGGTTGATAACCTTTTCTTGTCTGGAATTTACTATGTTAATAAAGTAGTTGCCTGGAACAACACAGCTCAGAATCGAACAGAATTATTTGTAGGTGTTGGAGCTCATGATCATAAAACGTCGGTAAATCCTTCCAATATATTGGGCCCTCAATCTGCAGGGTTGTATAGGTCTATTGATAATGGGCAAACATGGAATCGAATCGAAACGGCAAATATGAGATTTACAAATACAAATCGCACCTATTTTTATATTCCTAATGATTTTGAAATTGGAGCAGATAATCGATTATGGATGTCTACTATTAGTCATTTTCATTTTAATGAAGAGGGAGGGGGGCGTATTTTTAGTACTACTAATGGTACTACCTGGACAGAAGCCGGAGTGTCGCCAATAGAAAATTCGGATAGAGTAGAGTTAGAAGCTTCTGCTACAGACCGTAATAAATTATATGCATTGGTAGGAGGCGTTACTACCGCTACAATTCCTGTAAGTATATTCAGTACTTCTGATGGTTTTGCTACAGCGACAAGAACTAGTTTACCAAATGATGCAGATAATGATATCAATGCGAATGATTTTACTAGAGGACAAGCGTTTTACGATTTAATGATAGAAGCAGATCCGGGGAATGATGATATTGTGTATGTAGGAGGAATTGATCTTTTTAGATCTACAAATAGTGGAGGGTCTTGGACACAAATATCTAAATGGTCTAATAATAATAATCTGGCAGCATTAAATGTGCCTACTGTGCATGCAGATCATCACGCAATGACCTTTAGGCCAGGAAATAACAATCAGGCGATATTTGGTACTGATGGAGGAGTATATTATTCGAATAGTTTATCGACTGCTCAAAGTAATACAAACTCAATTCAATCAAGGAATACTGGATATAATGTAACTCAATTTGTCAAAGCATCTGTAGGCCCAGAAAGTGCAGGAAGCCAGGATATTTTATTACTGGCTGGATCTCAGGATAACGGGACACAAATATTTAGAGATCCTGTAGCAGGAATTAATAGCTCTGAAGAGATATCAGGTGGAGATGGTTTTTATAATTTTATTGATACAGATGGAGAGTTTTTAATCACATCGTTTTCGGGCTTAACTGCTACCCGATTTAATTTACCATGGAATGGAGTGGATAGAGGAACCAGTATTCTGAATTTTACAGGAGGGCCTTTTTTACCTCCAATGGGATATGATAGCGGTGCCAACCTTTTATTGGTAGATGCTTCTGGTGGAGGACAATTTCTAATTTTTACAGTAGATGCTACTAGTAATACCGCCGCCGATTTACAAGATAGGATTACTAATGCATTACTAGATGCGGCTCCAACAGCATTTACACCATCTCCTTTTGCTAATAATACTTGGTTAGTGGGATTGGCCAATGGTAATCTACTTAGATTAACCAACGTAGGGGTAAGAACTGCTAACTGGGCAAATATTAATACGCCGTTTGTAGGGTCGATATCTTCTATACGATTTGGAGCAACAGCCAATGATATTATGGTGACTATTCATAATTATGGAGTAACTAGTGTTTGGGCAACTACTAACGGAGGGGCGAATTGGGTAAATAAAGAAGGGAACTTGCCAGATATGCCGGTAAGAGATATTTTGCAAAACCCATTGGATAGAACTGAAGTGATTTTAGCTACACAATTGGGAGTTTGGCGAACGAATAATTTTAATGCGAATAACCCTAATTGGGTACGATCGCAAAATGGCATGAGTGATGTAAGTGTAACCTCTTTTGATTATTGGGCAGTAAATGGGAATAATAATAACAATACTGTTATTGCGTCTACCTATGGTAGAGGGATATTTACCGGATCATTTACTGCAAATGGTGTGGCAGATACGCAGGCACCAACGGTTCCTCAAAATTTAAGGAGTTCAAATGTTACACAAACATCGGTAAGTCTTGCCTGGAATGCCTCACAAGACAATGTAGGGGTAACCGGATATGATATCTTACAAAACGGGGTTGTAATTCGACAAAACCTAAATGCGACTAATTTTCAGGTAACAGGACTTGCTTCTGGTATTCAATTTAGGTTTAATGTTAGGGCCAGAGATGCTGTGGGAAATAGATCTGCTAATAGTAATACGATTCAAGTAAGAACCCTTGGGGAAGTAGCTTATTGCGCGGTTACAGGTAATGTAAATGACGAATTTATTAGTAATGTTACTGTAGGTAGCGTTAATAATACATCTCAAGGCTCTAACAATGGATATGGTGATTTTACAGCTATGCGCACCAATTTATCTAAAGGAAATTCGTCAACAGTTTCGATTACACCTACTTGGACAGGAAGAACTTTTAGTGAAAGATATTCGGTTTGGATAGACTATAATCAAAATGGCAATTTTACGGATGCAGGAGAGCAGGTATTTACTCAAGGGGGTACTACCAATAGTCCTGTGTCAGGTCAGTTTACTGTTCCTAATTCTGCTACCAATGGGGCAACCCGAATGCGAGTGATAATGAGCGGTAACGATATCACCTCTCCATGTGACAATTTACGTTTTGGAGAAATCGAAGATTATACGGTGAATATTACAGGAGGAATCGTTACTCCAACGCCAACTTGTACTGATAATATACAAAATGGAAATGAAACCGGAGTAGATTGTGGAGGTCCTACTTGTCCACCATGTGCAACTAATAATGACGGAGTAGTATTTGTAAATATGACAGATATCACCGTTAGTGCTTCAAATACGTGGGGGCCTTTTAGAATAGAAGTAGGAGATAATAATAGTTTCGGAGCTTGGATTTCTGGAGGCCAGCTAAGGTTTGTGAGTAGAGAAAATGATTTGGTGGTTGTTGGATCTACAGATAATATAGCATTAATTAGAGCTGGTGTTCAGGTAGGAGCTACGAGTAACTTTAACTCGAATGCCAATAATTCTTTATTAGGTACAGATTGGAATGGTCAATCTGGTTTTATAGGGTTTAGGTTTTTAAATGGAGGTAATACCCATTATGGATGGTTCCATGTTACAGTTACAAACAATGGTTCTGGATATACAATTACCGATTATGCGTATAATAGTAATGCAAATCAACCTCTTACTACCGTAGTAAGAAATAGTCAAAACACTGCTGCAAAAGAAGAGATTGTTTCTGATGTTAGTATATCTCCAAACCCATTCAAAAACAGTTTTGAGATCAATACCGCAAGTATCAACTCAAATAATTTTTCAGTAAAAGTTTATGATATTAGAGGAAAGTTATTGGTTAATAAACGCTATGACAACAATCCTAATAAAATTGTAATAGGTGACCAAATAAGAACTCAAGGTAGTTATTTTGTACAAATCAATACTGATAGAGATTCTAAAACTTTAAAAGTTATTAAGCTTTAAATGTTATATAAATAAAAAGACCGCCTTTTTGAGCGGTCTTTTTTTGTTATATAGGTGTTACTATTAGTTGTTCTTAATCTTTTTAGCACCTTCTATTACTTTTTCTTTAAGTCCCTCTTTATAAGCAATTACTTTATTCAAAACCGAAGTGTCGTTTGATCCAATGATCTGAGCAGCTAAAATACCTGCATTTAGAGCACCATCCAATGCCACAGTAGCTACAGGAACTCCTCCTGGCATTTGTAAAATAGATAAAACAGAATCCCAACCATCTATAGAATTTCTCGATTTTACAGGTACTCCTATAACTGGTAATGGAGATAAAGAAGCTACCATTCCTGGTAAGTGAGCAGCACCACCAGCACCAGCAATAATTACAGAAATCCCTCTGGTATGTGCATTTTGGGCATAATCAAATAATTTTTCGGGAGTGCGATGTGCTGATACGATATCAACTTCTGTTTCGATATCAAAACTTTGTAATATTTCGATAGCTTTTTCCATGATTGGCATATCACTAGTGCTCCCCATTATTATTCCTACCTTACTCATTGTATTATGTTTTTTGTTAGTATATTATAAACCCTATATAGTGTTAATTTTAGAATTACCATCAAAAATGAAGTTATCATAGATAGTGTATCTACTTACTAATTACCTGTATGGTGTTTTTAACGTCTTCGGCAATTTTTCTTGCTTCATTTATATCTTCATGTATAATGGTAACATGCCCCATTTTTCTGAAAGGGCGTGTTTGTTTTTTTCCATAGATATGTGGTGTCACCCCTTTCATTTTCATGATTTCATCGATGTTTTTATAGACCACATTTCCTGTATGACCTTCTGCTCCTACAAGATTAACCATGATGCCCCCAACTTTACTTTCTGTCGCTCCTAATGGTAAATCTAGAATAGCTCTTATGTGTTGATCAAATTGATTAGTGTAGCTTGCTTCAATACTATAATGTCCACTATTGTGAGGCCTTGGAGCAACTTCGTTTACCAATATCTGGTCATCTTGTGTTAAAAACATCTCTACTGCAAGAATACCAACATGCTCAAAAGCTTTTGAGACTTTTTGAGCGATGTCCACTGCTTTTTTTGCAATATCGTCATCAATTCTTGCAGGACAAATTACATATTCTACCTGATTAGCTTCAGGATGGAACTCCATTTCTACTACTGGGTATGTCTGTATGGCTCCACTTGGGGTACGAACCACAATTACAGCTATCTCGTTTTTAAAATTAACTAATTCTTCTGCAATACATTCTGTATCTGGTAATTTGGCAAGGTCAGAACCAGATTTAATAATAGAAACACCGTTTCCATCATATCCTCCTTGAGTACTTTTCCATACAAAAGGTAGTTTAACAACATTGCTGGTAATACCTTCTGCAAGATGGGCTTTATTAGAAAAACGTTTAAAAGCAGCTGTAGGAATTTTATGTTCCTTATAGAAAAGTTTTTGTCGACCTTTATTTTGTATTTTCTCTAACGTACTTGAGCTAGGGTATACCTTTTTTCCATCCTTTTCTAGTTGCTTTAAAGCTTCGAGGTTTACCGATTCTATTTCAAAAGTTATGATATCAGCTTTTTTGCCAAAATTATATACGGTGTCATAGTCCATTAAATCACCTTGCTCAAAAAAGTCACATGCAATCTTACCAGGAGCATCTGCACTAGGGTCTAAAACACGGGTTTGAATATCATACTTTCGGGTTTCATAAAGCATCATTTTGCCTAACTGACCACCTCCTAATATTCCTAATGTAAAACTTGATGAAAAAAAATTTGTCATTTCCGGGGTTTCCAATTTATTATAAAAAGGCAAAAATAATTTTTTCAGAAGGAATAACCATAATAATGTGAGGTAAATGCTTTTAGTAAGCATTATAAATCGTGTTTTATAGGTTTATTAGTAGAAATTATAATATAAACAGGAGATAAAATGCTATTAGTTATGCTCATTACTAATCACTATCTTTGCGCCTTTAATTTTTAAATTAAAGAAAACCTAAGAAACATCAAATGATAAAGCTGCATGATTTAGAGTTTATTCCTTTTATAGACGAAGATACGATTGATACGGCTATAGATAAGATTGGAGTGATGTTAAATCAGGACTTGGTGGATAAAAAACCATTGTTTATTGGAGTCTTAAATGGAGCATTTATGTTTGCTTCTGAGGTTGTCAAAAAG
Source organism: Aquimarina discodermiae (assembly GCF_040786235.1). NCBI lineage: Bacteria > Pseudomonadati > Bacteroidota > Flavobacteriia > Flavobacteriales > Flavobacteriaceae > Aquimarina > Aquimarina discodermiae. The sequence continues at coordinate 5,232 of NZ_JBFMKP010000033.1, read as the reverse complement.
TTTGATTATGCATGTGAAGTTAGTTTTATAAAATTAGCTTCTTATGAAGGAACCCAGTCTACATCTGAAGTAAAGAAGCTGATTGGACTAAATGAAGATGTGTCTGGTAGAACAGTAGTAGTTTTAGAAGATATAATAGACACAGGCAATACGATCGAAACAATTGTTGATTTATTGATTAAAGAAGGGTGTGCAGAAGTAAAAGTAGCCACTTTGTTTTATAAGCCTGAAGCATATAAAAAGAAAATTAATATTGACTATATAGGGATAGAAATCCCAAATAGATTTATTGTAGGATATGGACTTGATTATAATGGATTAGGACGTAATCTTACAAGAGTTTATCAACTAAAAACAAAAAAGATGACAAATTTAGTGTTATTTGGACCTCCAGGAGCCGGAAAAGGAACACAAGCAGAAGTTTTAAAACAAAAATACAACCTAGTACATATATCTACAGGAGATGTGTTTAGGTATAATATAAAAAATGAAACTACCTTAGGAACTCTTGCAAAATCGTACATTGATAAAGGGCAATTAGTACCTGATGAGGTTACCATAAATATGCTAAATGCAGAAGTAGATAAAAACCCAGAAGCAAAAGGTTTTATTTTTGACGGTTTTCCAAGAACCGAAGCGCAAGCAGACTCGTTATCAGAATTGTTGGGCTCAAAAGGAGTTGATGTAAGTGCAATGGTGGCTTTAGAAGTTGATGATGAAGTATTGGTTCAGAGGTTATTAGAAAGAGGGAAAACATCGGGTCGGGCAGATGATGCAGACGAATCGGTAATACGTAATCGTATAAAAGTATATTATAACGAAACTGCAATTTTAAAGAACTACTATCAAAAAGAAGATAAATATTTTGGAGTAGACGGTGTTGGAGCAATTAATGAAATTACAGAACGATTAAGTAGCGTAATAGATAATTTGTAATTCTAAGTTCGTTAGAATTTGGAATTAGAATGTATAAAGAATACCATTTTTTAACGGCAGGAGTGCTTAGCCAATAAATGAGTAAAGAGAACTTATGACAGAAGGGAATTTTGTAGATTATGTAAAATTGCATGTATCCTCTGGTAAAGGAGGTAAAGGATCAGTGCATTTGCATAGAGAAAAATATATTACCAAGGGCGGTCCCGATGGAGGAGATGGGGGGCGTGGTGGTCACGTAATTATAAGGGCGAATCCTAATATGTGGACCTTATTCCATCTAAAGTTTAAACGCCATTTTAGAGCAGAGCATGGAGGTAATGGAAGTAAGAGTAGAAGTACAGGAGCCGATGGCTCTGATGTTTATGTAGATGTTCCATTAGGAACTGTTATTCGTGATACCGAAACTCAAGAGGTTATAAAAGAAATAACCGAACCTAACCAAGAGTATATCGTCGTAGAAGGTGGTATGGGAGGAAGAGGGAATTGGCATTTTAAAAGCCCTACAAACCAAACGCCACGATATGCACAGCCAGGAGTAGAAGGACAAGAGTCTGATATCACTTTAGAGCTTAAAGTGTTGGCCGATGTTGGTTTGGTCGGCTTTCCAAATGCAGGAAAATCTACGTTATTATCTGTAATTACTTCAGCCAAACCCAAAATTGCAGATTATGAGTTTACTACCTTAAAGCCAAATTTGGGAATCGTAGAGTATAGAGATTTTCAAACATTTGTAATGGCAGATATCCCTGGTATTATAGAGGGAGCTGCAGAAGGAAAAGGTATAGGGCATCGTTTTTTAAGGCATATCGAGCGTAACTCTACCTTGTTGTTTTTAATCCCTGCCGATGCTCCGGATATTAAAGAACAGTATGAAATTTTATTAGATGAGCTACGTCGTTATAATCCTGATTTATTAGATAAAGAAAGACTTGTTGCGATTTCGAAATGTGATATGTTGGATGATGAGTTAAAAGAAGAACTAAAAACAGAGCTTGATCAGCAGCTTACAGTTCCGTATTTATTTATTTCATCGGTTGCTCAACAAGGTTTGCAAGAACTAAAAGACAAGCTTTGGCAAATGCTTACTGTTTAAAGTAATTTTTTTGATTTTAACTGCCAATTATAACAAATACTGTTCGTACAACCATAGTAAATCGCCCAGAAGAGGTTTTAGATGAGGTAGAAGAGGAGGAAACCGAAGAAGTGATTGAAGGAGATAACAATGTATTTATTCTTCAGCCATTAAGAGTTTACCCAATCCCTTTTAAAGATCAGCTTACAATTGCCAATGTTAGAGGAAAAAGTATAAAAGAGTATGCTTTTTATTCGATCGCAGGTAAAATGTTTAAAGTGAATACCCAGGAAGAAGGAAATGAATTAATATTTGATACGAAGAAATTTCCTGAAGGAGTTTATTTTCTTAAACTCTGGACAGATACAGAAGTGATGATAAAAAAGATTCTTAAGAAATAGATGATAAACGATTTAATAATTTTAATAAGCAGGTTTCTTCAAAGAAACCTGCTTATTTGTTTATAGGGCTGAGGTTGGTGAAATTTATAATATAATTCGTATTAATACTTGTTTAACATTTGTTTAACTGAAATTTATCGAAGTAAAATAGACCCGGATCGTTTCACTAGGATAACCTGATTAGTAATGTTTTTAGAGTTTTCAAAAACGCTACTAGACAAGAGTTATAGATATACTAATGAAACCAACAATGCTATGAAGATTAAAGATGTAGTATCCGTTTTTGCTTTATCAGGATTTTTATTAATCACAGGGTGTGGAGAGAGTGATCATCAAAATAAAGATGAGAAGCTTCTTGCTCAAAATTTTTCTCAAACAAAAAAGGTTGTTAAAATTCCGACAATAACAGAGTTTACCTCTGTAGACAAAGGATTTTCGATCTTCACTTCTGCGATAAAGGCTACGGGGGTTTCTAAGATGCTTGATGATGAAGGGGCTTATACAATTTTTGCTCCGGCAAATCTTGCTTTTGATAGATTTTCCAAAGAGACGATCGAAAAATGGTTGTTGCCAGAGAACAAAGAAAAGCTTACAGCAATAGTAAAGTGTCATATTATTCCAAAGATTATTAAAAAAGAAGATATTGTGTATACTGTTAAGAAGCAAGGAGGAAGTGTAAAACTAAAAACATTGGATGGAGAATTGATCACTGCTACGTTAAAAGGAAATAGAGTATTTCTGATTGATAAAAATGGAAATGGCGGTGTTTTGATCACTACCGATGTGGCCGCGTCCAATGGCGTAATTCATACGATCGATGCAGTCATGATGCCTAAAAAATGAAAAAATGGTAATAAGTGTTCTTTATAGTCTACTTACAGGCTTTTTTAGTTGTGAATGTATAAAAGCCCAAAGTCATAAGGCGTCCATAAACAACTTTTGATAGAACTCTGTTTTAATGCAGAATTAACCCAACTATTACAGGTGTTGAAACATGTGTAGCTTCCCATAGCTTCATAAAAATCATCATTTTTTTTGTACCCAAGTCCAGCGAGTAATATTTTTTGATTACGTTGATCTAGTTTAAAAGTACTATTGATATATCGGTTGATTTTGATAAGCTGTTCTTTGTTAACTTTGATAGCTACCCAATGCTTTTTTGTTTTTGAGTGTCTGGTAACATGTAATAATGATGGGCTTACAAAAAAAAGTGCTTCAAGTCCATTTAGGAGTGTAAAATCTCCCCAAGTGGGCGTTTCTACATAAAAATTTTTGTCTCCCCATCCAAAAGAAAAGTATTGAGCTTTATCATTATATATTTGACCTTCTAGAATAGCTGGTATTAAATCCTGTTTTTGAATAATTATTTCTAGATGAACACCGTTAGAACTTAAATAGATGGTGTGGTTTTTTTGAGTATTAGTTGCTTTGTTGTTAACTGTAATAAATGAAAGAATAATAGATATCAGTAGATATGAAAGGGGAAGAATTAGAAGATATCCCGTGTATTTCAATATTTTTCTAAATAATTTCACTTCAGAACTAGTACTCAAATGATTTTGTTGAAAATTGACTTGCTTGACAAAAATATACTTATTTTCTTAGTAAAGAAATAGCTGCCTTTTATTATAAACCTTAGCTCATCAAGTATACTATAAAAAGTATCTGTTTTAGTGATTTTTCGCAGTAAAACGAAGAAAAATTGTATCGGTCTTTGGGTAAGTTAAAAATTACAAAGTTTTCAGAACAAAAATCCTAGTCACTTTGAGCATGTCATTTTTTGCATAAATCAAAAAAACTTAATCATGTTAAAGAAAAGTATTCGTGAAGTATATAAGAACTATTTGTAAAACAAAGATGGATGTAAATAGATTGAAAGCTAAGGTGTAGTTAAATCCTTTTTTAGCTACCTTAATAAATAAAAAATGTGCTATAAATGATGCTATAATCCATTCTATGTATTCATTTATCGGTAAAAAGTTTGATAGCTGCCAAAAAAGATCAAAGCGTTGTGCAGTTGCTTCGACCACAATGTCTAGAGCAACAAATAATAAAGCGCCCAAAATGGAAATTATAATTTTGTTAGTACTGATTTTTTCTGCTATTGCCGAAGTGCAATAAGTTATTGCTGCCCAGTTTACACAGACCATAATGGGTACCCCAAAAAATTTAATTCCCATACCGTCTCCATATTCGTATTCTCCAAAAATGAACTCGTAATTTACACCAATGTATTCTATGATCATTCCTGAGAAAAAAACAATTAGTAATCCTAATAACATTTTTTTATTTTTCAGAGAGTTTAAAATGATCAGTCCTATGCCTAAAAGTTGAATTGCAAAAAAAATGATCGAAAACCAATTCTCGTGCCCCATAGCAAGTGTTATAATAACTAGAGTAATAAGTGACCAAATCAAAACAATAGAAATGATAGATTTTTTGGTCATTCTTTTTGCTGAGGGTAACAGTTCGTTTTTTTGCAAATTAGAAACAGTTTTTATTGATGAAGAGATGTCTAAAAGTAATTTCTTGATCACTATTTCTTTGTAAACATAAATATTGTTGATTTATTGTTTTAATGATTTGTAAAGAATGGTAAAGAAATCTGTGATATGATAAAATAATGATCGCAAAACACAGAAGACAACTCCTTTTTGAATACAAAAATTTGGGTTGTTTTTTAGATAACCTAAAATAAAATTATAGGGTTACCCATATAAGTCTCAAATTATTGTAAATGAGTATGTTATTTTGTAAATTGTATGTAAATACACAAAAGATGAAGATATTAAAATCACTTGACAGGCAGGTGTTTACAGATCG